>CACBMD010000007.1 GCA_902539895.1 uncultured SAR116 cluster alpha proteobacterium | reverse complement strand
AAAGACTGCCAAAGACATAGGTATTAGTGTTAAAGGTATAATGCCTGTAGGTTTGTTCGGACAACCAGCAGAAATGGATTCAATAAATGATTTTGCAAAAAATAATGATTTATGGGTTCTTGATGATGCTGCACAATCATTTGGAGGAATATATAAAGATAAAATTGTTGGCAATCTATCTGAAGTAGCTGCAACATCTTTCTTTCCTGCAAAGCCCCTTGGTTGTTATGGAGATGGAGGTGCAGTTTTTACAAATGATAAAGAAATTTATGAAATAGCAAATTCTTCTCATATACATGGTATGGGGAAAAAAAGGTATGAATATGATAGAATAGGAATGAATGCTCGTATGTCTACAATTCAAGCCGCCATATTATTAGAAAAACTTGAAATATTTCCAGATGAGTTGCAAAAAAGGCAAGAAGTAGCAAATAACTATAATAAAAACTTAAGCTCTCTAAACCTCAATATTGAATTGCCGGAAATTCAAAAAAATTTCAAAAGTAGTTGGGCCCAATATACAATTATACTGCCAGAAAACATCAATAGAGATAAACTACAAGAATATTTAAAATTAAAAAACATTCCTTCTGCAGTTTATTATCCAATACCTCTAAACGAACACAAACCTTACAGTAAATTTCCAGTATCTAAAAGTGGCCTAGACGTTACATATTATTTATCTAAAAATGTTTTATCATTACCTATGCACCCGTATTTAAAAGAAGACGAGATCATATATATATCTGAGAACATAAATAATTTTATAAAAAAACACTGGGATAAATAATTTTTTTGTTTTTCCTTGATACTATTGATTAGGATGTTATATTTCACACGATCAAGCGGGCGTAGCTCAGTGGTAGAGCATCTCGTTGCCAACGAGAATGTCGAGAGTTCGAATCTCTTCGCCCGCTCCAATTCATGTGTTTCACCTTCCATAAGTAGTTGATATGTAAGCATATTTTTTAATGTGTGCTTGGAGGGTAGACCAAATGGTAGACCATTTAAATGTTTCCTACTTATATAAAAAGCGTGGTGTAAAACGTTTTGTTTGTACACGCATATGGAATAAAGGTGATACATTTAAATTAGGGATATTATTTGAATATGATACTAAAGAAGCATTTGAAGCAAACGTTGAGTATTTGGATAAACATTTCAATACCCTTCCTAAAACAAAAGAATTGATTACTATGGCAAAAATAGAAGGAAGCCGAGGCATTTCAGTTTTTGAGGTTTAAGTATATTCTTCATATTAAAAATAATCTGTGTAAGAGCTTGAGTATACTATAACGTATAGGGGGGCTGGGTAACAGATTACTATGGATAGTTGTTAAATAGTTTTTAGTCTAAAAGCTTGGTTTATTATTATAACCTTTACATGTTCCATTTTGTTCAAAATCCATTACACCGTCATCAACAAATGGCGAAGTAGTTGCTTTATATGTTCCTGTGACCCTTTCTATTCTTAGTATAGAGTAAACAGAGGAAGCTTAATTGCTTTCATTTGCTCGAGCAATCAGATATTGACCATACTTATTTTTCTTTAAGGGTTGAGCCAAGTCTATGAGTTGACTCTTAGTTATATATCCCATTGTATAAGCAATTTCTTCAATACAAGAAACCTTTAATCCCTGACGACGTTCAATTATTTGAATAAAATTAGAAGCTTCCAGAAGAGACTCATGAGTACCTGTATCTAGCCATGCATAACCACGTCTCATTAATTCTACTACCAAAGATTTTTGATCTAAATAAACTTGGTTAATAGATGTGATTTCATACTCCCCTCTTTCTGATGGCTTTACATTCTTTGCAATATCTATCACGCTATTAGGATAAAAATATAAACCTACGACAGCATAATTACTTTTTGGTGTTTTTGGCTTCTCTTCCAAGCTTACTACATTACCTAGATTATCGAATTCAACAACTCCATATCTCTCAGGATCTTTAACATAATATCCAAAAACTGTAGCTTTTTTATTATTTTCAACATTAGAAATAGATTTCGACAATAAATCAGTAAGGCCATGCCCGTAAAATATATTATCTCCCAATATCAAACAGACATCATTAGTTCCAATAAACTCTTCACCTATAATAAAAGCCTGAGCCAAACCATCAGGAGATTGTTGTTCAGCATATGTAAAATTAACGCCTAAATGACTACCATCACCTAGTACTATTTTAAATTGAGGTAAATCACGAGAAGTCGTTATTATTAATATTTCTTTAATACCTGCTAGCATTAGTATTGATAATGGATAATAAATCATCGGCTTATCATAAACAGGGGTTAATTGTTTACTGATAATCTTGGTTATTGGGTAAAGTCTGGTACCTAAACCACCAGCAAGAATAATACCTTTCATTTTGATACTCCTAGGCGCTCTCTATAATACGAACCATCCTGAACATTACTGCACCATTTACTATTATCTAAATACCATTGTATTGTTTTACGAATTCCACTTTCAATAGTTTCTGCTGGCACCCAACCTAATTCTTTTTGTATTTTAGATGCGTCAATCGCATAACGCACATCATGGCCAGGTCTATCATCAACATGAGTAATGAGCTCTTCATATTTTGAAATGCCGATAGGATGATTCGGCACTAACTCATCTAAAATAGAACATATCATATATACAATTTCTAAATTTGTTTTTTCATTATACCCTCCTATATTGTAGGTTTCACCTGACTTCCCTTCTGTTGCAACCTTATATAAAGCATAGGCATGGTCATCCACATATAACCAGTCACGAATTTGATTTCCTTTACCATAGACGGGAAGAGGTATAGCTTCTAAAGCGTTAAGCGTAACTAATGGAATGAGTTTTTCTGGAAATTGATATGGGCCATAGTTATTAGAACAATTACTAATAACAACAGGCAAACCATAAGTTCTATTCCATGCACGTACTAAATGATCTGACGAAGCTTTACTTGCAGAATATGGCGAACTTGGGTCATATGCAGTCGATTCAACAAACATACCTTGTTTATCCAAACTACCATAAACTTCATCTGTTGATACATGGTGAAAACGAAAATTTAATTTTTTTAAACCATCTAATGTTAGCCAATACTTTCTTGTTGATTCCAGTAAATAAGATGTGCCAACAACATTTGTTTTTATAAACTTTAATGGACCATCAATTGAACGATCAACGTGAGATTCAGCAGCCAAATGCATTACGACATCTGGACAAAAGTTACTAAAAACTTGATCTATAGCTTGTTTATCACAAATATCTATTTTTAAAAATTTATATCTCTCGTTGGATGAAACATCGGTAAGAGATTCAAGATTTCCTGCGTATGTCAAGCTATCAATATTAATAACATTATGTTTTGTGTTTTTTATTAAATATCTTATTACAGCTGAGCCTATAAATCCGGCTCCACCAGTAATAACAAAACTCTGTTGATCTATATTTTTCTTTTTCATATTAAGTTAACTTCTCTGCCAAGATTCAGGATTTAACATCCAAATATATTCAATAAATAATAATGAACATATCGTATTTTCTTACATTAGTACATTAGTACAGTTAAATTATACATAACTAACTTTTTATTTATCTGACTTATAAAAAATTATAAGAGTGTAAAATTACAAAAGTTTTATTTTAGATATATTCTACTATTTGCCGCACCTTCAATAGCTACGAGTTACAATCATTTGGGATATCTAAAATATTAATTAATTAAAGAATGACGACCAATCAACTCAATAAAAAAGGTAAAATGTCAATGGAATGCTCGTATACATTGATAATAATGACCAAGAAAAATAAACTAATTTTTTCTATCAATTATCACTGTTGATAATTTCATGAATAAACATACTTCTTTAAAGCTATATTTCATTCTTTAGTGATTTTAACTGATTTATAGCTGTGATAACTTTTTGCTGCTGCTTTTCCAGCCCTATCCATAAAGGCAACCTAAGCAATCGTTCTGAGAAATGATCTGTATTTTTCAATTCTCCTTGTACACGGCCATACTTCTTACCAGCGGGAGAACTATGCAAAGGCACATAATGAAATACAGTATTTATACCCAGTTGCTCCATCTCTTTAATTACTCTCGTTCTTTTTTCTGAAGAATCCAAAATAAGATAATACATATGCGCATTGTGTTGGCAGTTCAAAGGAATAATTGGTCGTCTTAATTTATCATCTACTTCAAGTGAATATAGGGATTCGTGATATTGTTCCCAAATAGCTATTCGTCGTGTTGTGATTGATTCTGCCTCTTCAATTTGCGCCCAAAGAAAAGCCGCAATAATTTCACTAGGCAAGTATGAAGAGCCTATATCTACCCATGTATACTTATCAACTTGTTCACGAAAAAATTGGCTACGATTAGTCCCTTTTTCACGAATGACCTCCGCACGTTCTTCAAACTTAGGATTATTAATCAACAAAGCTCCGCCTTCACCAGAACTGATATTTTTGGTTTCATGAAAACTAAAACAGCCAAAATGTCCTATAGAGCCAAGGGCTCTTCCTTTATAAGTTGACATAATTCCCTGTGCAGCATCTTCTATGACATATAGATTATAACGTTGAGCAATATCCATAATTATGTCCATTTCGCATGACACACCAGCATAGTGAACAGGAACAATAGCTTTCGTTCTAGGGGTGATAGCAGATTCAATTTTTTGTTCATCAATATTTAAAGTATCTTCACGGATATCCACAAATACCGGCACACCACCACGCAAGACAAATGCATTTGCAGTTGAAACAAAGGTATACGAAGGCATAATGACTTCGTCTCCCAGCTGGATATCAACTAGAATTGCAGCTATTTCTAATGCAGCCGTACAAGAATGAGTTAACAATGCCTTATTACATCCTGTACGCTTCTCTAACCATTGATGACAAAGTTTTGTAAACGGTCCATCACCAGATAATATTCGATTAGAATGCGCTTTACTGATATAATCCAGTTCTTTACCTGTCATATATGGTTGGTTAAATGATATCTTCAAAATTACTTTCCTTTTTAACTAGTATTAAGTGAGAACCAACAATTAGGAAATTAAATTCTAATTTTATTAATATAAATCGAAAATCATAAAGTTTTCCATTACTTTATTATGAAAGGACTTACGCTAAGTTCATGTGTTGGATCACAATTGGAATTTTTAATTTTTCATGTAGGTCTGAGGATGAACATCTCTTTTCATGATAAGCATAATCATAGACTTTGCTTCCAGAGCCATTTATTTTGTTGTACTGTTAAAAAAGTATTCTATCTTTAATAAGTGCCTTATTTATTGTTTTAAGTACCAAATTATCTTCTTAAATATTCTCTAAAATATCAAAGGTACCAATTATATAAATCCGCCTTGTATGTCATTTCTTTGATGTTAAGCTGAATGAAGCTAGCATTGAGTATTCTCTATCGAGCAAAATTTAGACCCTGATCAAAATATTTAATCCTAAAAGTCTGTTAACCAGAAATTCTTCTCTAATTACTATCGTAACAAATCCTGTTACACAGCCAATCTCTTAGAACGAGTAAAAATTTAAATGATATTTTTTTATTGCCCAAATAATTATTCGATTTCTTGCTTTAAACCAAAAGTTATTTTTTCACAATGAAGCTTTATGCCCAAAGCTTTCTATTTAAATCCGTCGAATATTAATTACTCATCTCTTTTGTGAATATACTAATATGCATGTAAATTTTTTCAATATGATTGTCTAGTACATACCATTTAACAAAGTGTGTAGAGGATCCATACGGAATGATGTATTTAGCTCTCAACATTTTGAAAACATTTTTTGCTATGTGTAAACACCAATCTTCAGTTTTAATATTCTGCCCCAAGTCTTGTTTGATTAAAAATCTAGTAATTGGTTTCTGTCCTTCAACTATACAGCGATCTCTAGTAATCAACCGACCATTTAACTTTAATGCTTTAAATACTAAATTTAAAGATGTTTTGATGGATAGTGGACTTGTCTGTTCTGCAGAAAAAGAGTATTCACGATAATATGGGCCGTTATAAATTTATATATTCAAGAGTATGAACTGAATCCAAATAATAACCTGTTGGAGTCTGTATGAGTTTCTATCCATTCATTTACCAAATATAAATATACGGAATTATAGAGGAAAAAATTCTTTATCACACAAATCAAAAGAATGTGTAATTTCTAGGATTTCTTACATTCCATAAAACAATTTGTATAAGGGATCCAGTCTTGATGGCGCACCTCAACAAGAACATCATTAAAAGCCGCTAGTGCAATTTTTTTATAACCATTTTTGTCTCTCACATTTTGACCTCTATCTTTTTCAATTAAAAATTTAGCAATAGGGTTTTGTGAAGGATCAAAACATGGATCAATTGTTAACAACCTCCCACCTAATTTAAGTGCTTTAGACGCAAGTTGCATAATATTTTGTGCTTCGTTATCATCAAGGTGATGTAATAACCCAAGTGCTAAAACAACATCAAATTTAGGTAAGTTCTCAATATCAGTCTCCTGCAACTCTTTACACTGAAAGTTACCACGCGCTGTAAATTTGGCACCCGCATGTGCTATATAATTTTCACTAACATCGAACCCCCAATAATTAACATCTGGTAAATAGTTTAATATTTCAGCTGGACCGCAACCAACATCTAACACATTCATTCCTTGAAAAGGTTTGACCTGTTCAACAACAAACTTTTTTCGAGACCTATGCGCCCCCATGATTGATTGCAGCATGGAATAAAATAAAGGATAAGACAAAATAGACCATACCCCATGAGTTATTTGAGCCATCAATCTGTCTCCATGCTGATTTTCTTTTGAAGTCTACAGTCAATTAAAGGTTGAAACATAGTAGGTATAAATTGAAATATTTTATGTAACTTAACTACAACAAAAAATAAAATTATTTTACGTAAAATAAGGGAGCGACGTTTTGCAAACATAGGATCTAATGATATCCTTTCAAAAGTCGATACAATTAATTTACTATAAAAGCTAACCTTAACAGACGAACTTCTATTTGCGATCTTTGCAATCTTAGATACATTTATCCAATTCAATGACTCCCACATTCCAAATGTATTATTTATCTTCTCATGATCTAATATTTTAGAACCATATAACTTTTCAGTAAGTGATTTAGAAAACAAGGTTATTATATCAAAATGAGGCTCATAGGGAAAATAATAATTCGGACATGTAAACCGGTAACTAGCTCCTTCAACGAGACTCTTTACGACATTATCGAGTACAAGATCAACATTATGAACATGTTCCATTACATTTACTGAAAATACGTAATCATAACAGTTATGCTGATCAAGGGTTTCCACATCAATATTAAGCATTTCAGGAACACATCCTAATGAAGTTGCTCTATCTATTACAATTTGACGCATTTTTTTAAAATGAGAAAAACCAATTCCTATTGGTTCAAGACTAGTCACGTGAAAGCCTTCTCTGACTAACTGACAACTTAATAACAATGAGCCAGCTCCAACCTCAAGAATTCTTGAGCCATGCTTGAGAGATTTCAAATCTGATTCTATATAACGCCTACCAAAAGTGGCTTCTTCCGAGTATGTGTCAAACAAAGATATAAGTTCAGGTGCATCACTAATAAAGTATGCACGAAGATCAGCTAACCAATATTCTATAGAGTGTAGTTGGTAATTTTTACTCATTTATCAACAGAGCCAAAACGATCCCAGAAAAAATCAAAAACATCGAGATAACTTTTATAATAGACATATTTTCCGATAAGAAAACCCACCCACCTAATAAAACCAATATAAAAGTAATACCAATATAAATAGGGAAGGCGGTTGTCAATGTAAGTTTTGTAATGACAAATAGCCATAAAAAAGATGCGATTAAAGCTATTATATAACCAGATAAAATTGCAGGATCTGATAAGAGTTTTACTAATTTTTGTAAAAAACTATCCGTTTCAAAATTTTCTAATCTACTTGATCTCCACTTTACAATAATTTGACTGTAAGTAACTAAAAGTGCAACTGGTAATATAAGCAAATATGATTTCATATAATATTTATATCCAACTATATTCAAAAAACTGGTATTCAAATCTATCAACATCTATGTTTATTGCATACATTATATTCAAATCATACAGTTCATTCATATCTATTATACACTAAGTGAGTTAAAAAGCCGCTGTCGGTCAACCTTACCATTTGAGGTCTTTGGTAACTCACTCATAACAACCATTTTTTGTGGAATCATATAGTCAGGTAAAAAACCAGCCAGTTCTTCTAGTAAATAGTTTTCATCTACTACCTCAAGACAGGCTACAAAAGCAACTAACTTACCAAATGCTGAATTTTCTCTATGGTAAAATACTGCTGCCTGAGTAACTTTAGATGATTTTACCAATGCAAGCTCAATCTCTTCTAACTCAATGCGGTAACCCATGTGTTTAATCTGATTATCACGGCGACCTACAAAATAAAGTTTACCGTCTTCTTCCCTTACTAGATCACCTGTACGATACATGCGCTTCATAAAGTGGCTTGAGTCAATCAATGTCTGGAAAACGGCTGATGTCCGTTCTAGATCATTAAAATATCCAGAGGCAACATTAGGTCCGATAAGACAAAGTTCGCCATATGATGCATCACAATCCTCGTCATCAAGAATACGGTAGTCAAAATTAGGATTCAATTGTCCCAGGGATGGCAGATCAGATAAATCGTCAAAGTCTATATCCATTAAGGTATAAGCACTACAAATACATGTACATTCCGTCGGTCCATAAACATTCACAAGTTCTGCCTGATTTGCAAAGTGATCATACAATTTTTTCAATTCTATCTTGGGGTAACCTTCGCCACCAAAAACTATTAAACGTATAGTGGGCAATGCTTCAGCCCTCATCACCTTCATCGTCATTAAGTAAATGAGGAGAGATGGGACTGAAAACCATATAGTGCATTTCATCTTACATAAGAAGGGAACAAGTTCGTAAGGGCATCCCAACAACTCACGATTTATAGGAGTAAATGATGCTCCTGAAAACAGACTGATATAAAAGTCAAATACAGAGTTGTCAAAATACATTGGACTCAGATTAGCAAAGTTATCTTGTTCAGTAACACCGAAGCGAATTTGTCCCCATCTTATAAAGTGCAACACATTCTGGTGAGTAATGGCCACTCCCTTAGGCACTCCAGTAGAACCCGATGTAAACATAATGTAAGCAATCGTAGACCCATCAACCAATCTCATCAGTTTTTGATGCTGTTCTCGATCACCCTTAGAAAGGGTAGGTAATCGTTCTTCATCCAATAGCAACAACTTACAAAAACTCTTAGAAGCCAACTCCTCCATATTCTCTTTATACTTCAATTCGTCATAAAAGAGTAAAGATGCACCACTAATCTGTAACATACTACATAAACGAACCACCGGTGAAGCAACATCAATATTTACGTAGGCGACACCAAGACGAAGGCAGGCAAGCATTAATGCAAAAGAAAGTGGACGTTTGTTGTGTCCAATAGCTATAACATCTCCACGTTTACATCCATTGCTTATCAAAAGAGAGGTCAGACCACTAACCAAATGAGAAAGTTCTGCATAGCAGATATTCCTTTCAATATAGATTAATGCAGGACGATGCGACTTGTTAGTAAGCACATTTGAGAATAGAATTCCAAGATTATAAGTGTACATAAGCTATCCGCGTAATAGGTTAGCTTCAACCTTAAGTGGTGATCCATCCTTAACAGATTTAACATCAATTAATCGCAAAACTTCACTATCCTTATGAAACACAACACAACCTTCATAACTAAAAACTATCTCTCCTTCTTGTTTCTCACAAACAATAACTTCTAAAAAGGAGTTTGTCATTCTCTGTATTCCAAAAACTTTGTATTCGTCCCCATTTACAATAAACCGGCATCCTTGTTTAATATTGTTAAACGCCTTAATTTTCTGGATTATGAAGTCATTTGATTCATGAAAAGTAATATGCCAATCTTTTTGCCATCTTTCAATAATTTGTCGAACACCACAGCTCTTCCACGACACAAATTGGAACAACCTACTTAATTAAAAATTACTAATTGTGACAACTTAGATGGTATATCTATATAATCTCAGGCAGGTAAATCCTTGAGGGTTTCAGAGTGACTGCAACTGTAGACGACAAAACCTTCAACTTTATACCTTGGGTTATCCTGCAGATAAAAGGCTAGCACTTTGGCTCCTATCCTAATGCCAATAATCAAAGTGTTGGTTATTACGTTTCCCATTTTGCGAGACCAATCCCCGAGCCACCGTATGCATTACCATTATAAAACATGTATTTATTTCCTTTAAGCTCAAAAACATACGGATAACAAACCATTTCTGAGTCCCAACCGCTGTCGCTAACGTCGATACCGCTGTTCAAGTGTCTGTTCCAGCTCACACCATCCTTTGATTCGGCATAACCTATTCTGTAGGTGTCTATTTCTTTTTGAGCTCGATGAGAAAACCACATCTTGTAAACTTCGTCTTCTATTACCACCCATGGTTGGGATATCGCATATTCAAACTCGTCCTTGAAATCGATCGCAATTTGACCAATTCGTTCCCAGTTGAAGCCATCGCTCGATGTTGCGTGTTTCAGATGATAAAAATGTCGAGGTTTATCGTTAACCATTTTCCAATTAACACAGGAAATGTACCACATTTGAAGCTTATTTTTGTCGAATGGTTTGACGCAAGTACCAGCCACGAAATATGGGTCGACGGGGCTTCGATCAACGATAGGTCCATTAGAATATTTTTGAAAAGACTTGCCGCCATCATCACTGATTGCGACGCCTATCGCATTGCGAAACGGAACAGTAACACCTCTATTCCAACCCACATAATAAAGCAACTTTTTGCCATAAAAATCGATCAAGTAAGAAGCAGTTACGCCATGTTCTTCGAATGATCCTAACCCACCGGGCCCAACAACTATCTCTGATGGTTCTGAAATGATTTCGAGATCGTCATTAAATTCAAGCCTTGTGACATACGAGATATTTGAGACAGACCGTGTGGTGAAGTAGAGATAATTGTTTCCATCTGGATTTTTATCAACAAAAGGAACAGCGGCATGAGAATGCATCCAATCACTATTTGATGTCACGTTAAAAAAGAGTCCCTGTTTTTTCCAAACCAATCTCTTCACTCCTTAATGTTTTTGTAAACTTCATTTTTAGCAGCACTGCTAAGTGTTTCATCAAGCCATTGGTGCAGACTCGTTCCACTTTGCTTTGCTGCTCGAATAACCATTTCTTTGGTATCTGGACTAACCCCATCAAGTTGTCCGAAATAGCGGGAACGAAGAGTGCCCCCTCTCCAACCTTTGTGTGGTAAGTCCAAGTTAAGACTAGGTGGGTTACCTTCTTTAAACTTTATCACATAGAAACAGTTTCCAATTTCCCAGGTCACCGAAACGTTTCTAGCAGTTTGTGGTAGGTATTCTAGAGGTACTTTGGACCGTTCGAATATAGGATTATTTTTTACTATAATATTTGCATATTCAGTACCTGTTAACCAGGGAGCAATGTTTTCATCGCCCAATATCAAATAACCACCGGGTTTCACAACTCTACAAAGTTCTTTGATCGTTTTCTTTAGATCAGGAAACTCATTAAGCCCCCCAAAACTGTATAGCCCATCAAACTCGCCATCTTTAAAGGGCAATTTAGTGGCGCTCGAAACGAAACACTCATGCTTACATTTCAAATCTAATTTTTTAATCCTATCTCTAGCAATCTTAACCATGCCAAAAGCAATATCTTGGAAATATATTTGACCATCTGCGCTGAGACGCTTCGCTAAATATTCAGTATCTCGACCCGTTCCACACCCAACCTCGAGAATTTTTGAATTCGGAGTGCACTCTAATCCGTCAATCATACGATTTCTGACTGTAGCCTCGTCTTCCTTAAAACTTGCAAAAAGCCAGTCTATTGCGTTGTCATAGTATAACTTTGTGTTCTCATACTCATCTATTGACCACTTCTCAGCATTCGATAATGACTCTTTGTCAAGGAAGATTGGAATTCCTTCAGAGATGATAAAACGTTCAGAGTTCTCAGATACATAGTCAGATCCGTCATCTTTAAGGCATAAAGTTGAGAGATTTTGTGGTGCTACATAAATTTCAGTCATCAGTTTGTCCATCTTATCGTTAGCAATATTTTTTTAACTTTTATTTATTTTGGTGAGGATACTAAGCATCTCGTTCTCACCCATATTGATGGAATCATCTAAACTATCAGTTATTAATGATTTCCTTACAAACTTCTTTTCTTCAGCAATCCATTTTATCAAGTAGTAATTACTACCAGGCTGAGGAGTTGTGTAGATTACACCCTTCCCACGAGGAATAGATACTACAGTTACCAACCATTTAGTAACAGTTACAGTATAACTGTATATTGATTTAATGTAGTTTTGTAATTTATATTTCATTGCATCCAATCGTTCAGGAAGTTAGTAACAAACTTATTAACTAACATCTGCAAACCATTTAGAGCATTATAACTTAGAAACAACTTAGCAACAAGTATATAGCTGTAAGTATCTAATATTATTGCATTTATTTTATATGTGTTATTCCCACTCAATAGTTCCTGGAGGTTTTGAAGTTATATCGTAGGTAACTCTATTGATACCCTTTACGTTATTAATTATAGCTGTTGCGGTTTCACTCAAAAATTCATGTGTAAACGGATAGTAATCTTCAGTCATACCATCTAGTGATGAAACAGCCCTCAATGCACATATATGATTATATAGTTAATCCACCATTAACATCCAAGATAACTCCATTGATGAATTCATTTTCGATTATAGAGACAATCGCTTTTGCAACTTCTTTTGGAACACCTAAACGCTTTAATGGTGTATGGCTTAAAATATGTTTAACAGTAGAGACACTAAGAGCTGCATGTGTGGAATCGGTACCTATAAACCCTGGTGCGATCGCATTGCATCGTATCCCAATACGTGCAAGTTCCTTTGACCAAGTTATAGTCATCGCATTCACACCCGCCTTTGCTGCAGAATAAGCTGTCTGCCCTTCATTTCCACGGGCACTAATAGAACTAATATTTATAATATTACCCTTTATTCTACGTTGTACCATCTCCTCAACTACAGCTGAGGTGACGATAAATACAGAGTCAAGATTAACAGTAAGAGAATCTTTAAACCGCCCATAATCATGCATGATTCCATCAGGATTGGTGATATCGACAAATGACTCACTGAAAATAACTCCCGCATTATTTATCAACACATCGATACGGTCATGTTGCTTTATAATTTTTTCAACGACCGATTTAACATCTGCAGGTTTTGTTACATCCATTTGATATCTTTCTATTTTATCTGGAAGTATTTTTAATGCATCCATGTCCAGATCGGCAACTACCACCTTTGCACCTTTAGCAGAAAGATATTCAGAAATCGCAAGTCCCAACCCATTAGCTCCACCAGTAACAAGTACTATCGTACCCTCAATTTCCAAGTTCAACTCCTTTGTCAAAAAGCACTTCAATAATGCTTTCAACCGATTGCATTTTTATAATATCAAGGATTTCGAGTGTAATTGAGTACTCCCTTTCAAGTGTCATAACTAAGTCCATCTGTTTTAAGGAGTCCCATTTAGCAACATCATTTTTTGTTAGTTGCAAATGTATATCACTTTCTTTCAAATCAAATACATCAGCTAAAACATTTTTTAAACGCTCATTCATATTAAACTCAGAAAAACTTTACATAATTATCAGATGAATATCGAAATTCTTCTGCAGACCGCGACAAATGTACAGTGTTTGGTTTTGTATCCTTAGAAATCATTGCTGCTGCGCCGATGATATTTAGTTCACCTACAGTTATCTTATTCACAATAGTAGCATTTACACCAACAAAACTATTACGCAAAATATTTGCCTGCCCAGAAATGACAGCACCTGATGCAATCCAACAGTGTTCTGCTACCTGACAGTGATGTGCAAGTGTAACGTTACACCAAATCATTGAATTCTCTCCGAGTAAAACGTGCGGCTCAATGACAGTATTGGATAGAATAACGCAACCCTCGCCTAATTGTTTTTTACTATATATACGTGCATCTGGATGAATATAAGTTTCTATAGTATATCCAAGTTCTTTCAATCTAAAAAACATAGATTCTCGTTCTCGATTCAAGTTGTCATAACCCATGGCCATAATGATTGTTAAATCATTGGGTGAGAAGAGACTCGTCAACTGAGATATCCCAAAAGAATTAATGCCATTTATACAATTAAAGTTTATATAGTCATCATCGACTGTAGTACCGATCACTTCATATCTGGTATCATCTTTTAAATATGAATATAATATATCTGCAGTAATTGAATTACCGGCTAGCAAAACCTTTTTCAATAGCCATACTCCAACACAGCCAATCCAAACCCTGTTTTCCCATAGTCATTACCATTATATAACATATACCTTTTCTCTTTATGATCAAAAACGTGAGGATAACATATCATTCCACTGTCCCAGCCTGAATTACTTACGTCCATACCCGCATCATCATCCTTCCTTACCCAATTTATTCCATCTTCTGATTCGGCATAACCGATGCGATAAGTATTAATTACTTTTTGTGCACGATATGAATACCACATCTTAAAATCATTTAATACGTCTTTAATAACACATTGACGAGCAATTGCATATTCATACTTATCTTTAAAGTCAATAGCAACTTGTCCAGTCTGATTCCAATTAACACCATCATTAGAACTTGCATATTTAATATTATAGTAGTGCTTAACTCCACTTTTGTTGAGTAAATCTTCTTCCCAACGAACACCAGAAAGATACCATACATGAAAAATATTATTAAAATGTAGTATGTACAGCATTGTTGAAAAATGTGGTTCGAAATGATTCCGATCTAAAATAGGGCCATCATACTTGCGCTTCTAGCTACCGTCTGTATTTTTTTGAGCACTGCCAGTATTACTTGAGAAAGGAATAATATTTCTAACATTAATTCCACTGTAATAAAAGCATTCCTCGCCGTTAACATCTACAATACAACCAGAAGTCACACCCATATCGTCAAACATACCAACTGAACCTATATCTAGTGCCAACGTGGGAGATTTGTTTTCAACAACCATGTCCATAAGATTTTCAACAATGTTAAAAATGCGACCTCGCCCTAATTGATCTCTTGATGTGAGGTAAATTTTGTATAAATAATTTTCTAAATGTTTAGCCAATGGCACCATTGCATGCGAACACAATATACTTTTATTCGATTTCAAAGAAAATAAGTGTGTAATTTTTTCCACTTCACGTATTTAAACCCCAGGTGTTTTTAATAATAGTTAGCGGTCTATCTTTAACTTCTTCATAGACCTTCGCCACATAAATACCAACTACTCCGATTCCGGCAATTGCTATACCACCTAAAAGATAAACAGAAACAATTAGACTTGTCCACCCATCAACCGTTAATGAAAAAAACACTCTATTAATAACAAGATAAATAATACTAACAAAGGATATTATTGATAAAAATATACCTACATAAAAAACGTAATATAATGGCTTAGAACTAAACGAGACTATACCAATCGCACTTTGACTAAGCTTTTTAAATAAACTATAAGTTGTACTACCTTTGTGTTTCTTGTTACAAAATAATGCAACCTGATTAAAACCTGTATAAATAAATAGACCTCCAATGAATATTGATTTATCTTTATTTGCAATCAATTCTTTGACATATTTTTTAGACATCAGCCTTAAATTCAATGGATTATGTGGAATTTTTGAATCAGAAAGGAAGTTAAATATTTTGTAAAACAAGTTACCACTCCACCGTTCAAACCAACCACCCTTCCTACTTTCTTGGACCCCATAAACAACATCTAAATCATGATTTTTTTGAATTGTTTCCCAAAAATTTCCCAATAGTTCCGGCTCTTCTTCTAAATCAGAATCAATTAAAAATACATAATCGCCTTTAGCATAAGAAAGACCAGTCATAATTGCCTTATGCTGACCAAAGTTTCGCGATAGCTGAATTATTCTTAACTTACTGTCTTTTTTATGTAAAGACACACTCTGCAATAAACTGTCATCAGGAGATCCATCATCTACAAGAATAATTTCATATTCATTTGATATTTTTTTCGCCTCAGTGCTCATTCTTCTATAAAACTCTTTTACATATGGCGCAGAGTCATACAGTGTAGTTACAATCGAGAGCTTCATTTTTTGATATACCTCATATATTGAGTAGATTTTTTTCCACAATTAAATAACAAATCTAGAATAGTTACCCTATGAGTAAATTCACCCCATAACTGAGGGTATTCAGGATAATTGGAATAATCAAACCATATTAGCTTTATGCCCATATCTTTAATGATAACTTCATCAATATAATCCTTTGCTGCGGGACCTGAGATATACTCAGTACCTCCCGCCTTCCTGCAAAGGTCACATAAGCGTTCTGTTTTTCCATCAACCAATTCATAGTCCCATGAATTTGTAATCACAGTATCAATAGAAAGATAATTACAAATTGCTTCAATAAAACAGCTATTCATCTTAGAGAGATTGATAAAATCCCTTTCTCTATAAAGTGGCTCCAACCACTCCGCAATATCATCAAAGTGAGGTGCATGACGATAGTTCTGTCTCAGTAGATTCCAGTGAGATGTTTGCCAATCAGTGCCATCAATTTCAGTTTCTTTGATTTTTTGGTGATACTTTCCTTTGACCTGCACTGGCACAGACAACCATTGCACACCATTAGGTGTTTTAATTAGATTACGATTACGCCAATCTCGACGTGTATATTGCATATCATCAAATAAAATAAACTCATCGACAGCTGCGATCATATCAAAATATCCTTTCCAAGGAATATAGTTAGACTGTTGTATGGCAACTCTTTTAATGGGTATCATCTCTAAAAACCAATAATAGTATATATTTTACAAGCATATTTCTGTAAGTTTAGCAACCATTCCCTTGTATAGCTAACAAATTAAAGGTGATTTTTGGTACTTTTGGAAAATAACTAATATCCCATTTAGTTATGTCATTTTTTTCCATATCAAACAGATCATATAATTTTGGATCTACCGAAGAAATAATATATCGAGCCCCACATAAAGGGGCTTTCCAATTGTGAAGCATTCGTTTACTTTTGATATATTCAGAAGTCTTAACTCTCGAAGCCATATCTCGAACAACCTTTTTAAAATCAGGCTCGTCTGGAACAATAAAATAATCTTTATGTGAAGTAGCATGCCTAGCATCAACCATAGTAAGAGAAAACACAACATTATCTCTACCCTGCTTATATGCCAAGTAATCGAAATCATATGATCGTAAACGATATAATATGCCTGTACTTGGCATTATTACTTGTACAAAATTATATTTTTTAGGTAATATAGCTATCTGTTCACTAATTTGTGTCATCCATGCTTCTCTAATGACATTTCTTTTATGGTTTAAAATGTATACGGGAAGCAAAGAATATAGAAAAATCAATGATGTCAAACATATTAATAAACATTTGTTAATGCGAGAGAAAGAATTAGAAAAATTCATAGCTATTGCAGACATTATAAAGAATGAAAAAAGCAACATCATTGCATGCCTTTCTCTCCAGTCATAAATATTTTCTTTACAATTGGTATCGATTACACAAATTGGTTGTTTGTTGTATAACGCATATGGAATAACAGATACCACCACCAAAACAAAAACAAAGAGAACAAGTAAGAAAGTTAGTTTTGGGTCTTTTGTTATCTTATAGACAACTAATGATATGGGTATTGTTAACGATATAAATAAAAATTCGGAGTACTGTAAAAACATATCCAAGCCATAAGTAAAATTATTCCAAGAACCATAATACTTGTAGCCTGCTGATATATCTTCAAAACCGACAATATAAAACAAAAGTCCTAGGATAGATGTAACTAAAGGAGTCGCAATATTTAATAAGTTCTTTTTCGTAGATACATAATTTATTTGGCGCAAGTATATGATAGCAATTAGAATCATTATGAAAGGCACATGCACAGGGAATATTGTTACTAAGAATAACAAAAAAATACCTATATATTTTTTTATTTTACCCTCTGTATGAAATAAGCCCAATCCGGCAAAGATTAAAGTTGGATATAACAACACTGTAAAAAAAATAGCAGAAGTAAGAAGAGTAAATATTGGTAAAAAACAATAGAGACTCGAAAATAAAACGGAAATATTTTTTTCAACCCTTAGACCATTCCTTAAGAAAAGATAGAAGCTTGCGGAAGAAAAAAACATAAAAATAGTTTTAGTTATATCTAGTGCCAAAGATATTTCCAAACCAAAAAAAATTCTTATTTTATCTAATAATATAAAAAAATAAGAAAGATGTATGTTATTTACTTTTTGGAATGTATCCTTAATAAGATCATAATTTTTAGTTTCAAATGCATAAATAAATATAGTGCCATCCCAAATGTCTCGCTCAACAAGATAATGTGGGAATGAAGCAATAACACTTATAACCAATAATATGTATACAGGCCAAAAACTAGTCAGTTTTAAATAATAAAGTGAAGTATTGTGATTTTTTTTAATAAACATTCATCCTTATTGTTTTTTGTAGTCAATTAACAACTAACAATTGAATTGAAGTAACATAGAAACAATTTTTTTATTTATAAGCAACAACTATTCATGTATTTGGTAAATAATAAAATAAATTAACAACAATAACAGCAAATCTTTAACCATTTTTTTGAAATAATTTTTTTCTCCACTCCAGAGGAAATCAAATTCCAGAATAAGGTATTAAACTTTTGCTTAACTATATCTAAATTAGGATGTGCCTATCTCAACAACATTGACTGTATTTTATGTCTGCTAATGGAAACCGCTGCTGGTATAGTTAACATTTAATTTACTCTGCATATATAGGTTCATCAATGAAGCTAATATCAGAGCGTTCATTTGATTAGGGATAGAAAAAATGTTAGATAAATTGGGCATGATAACACATATTTTATACGGTAACGTTAAATAAAAGGTGAGATAAGCGTTCGTAGCTCAGTGGTACATTTCGTTACAAACGAGAATGTCGAGAGTTCAAATCTCTTCGCCCGCTCCAATCGCCTTCGCCGGGATACCCAGTTTTTCCTTAAATATTCAATCTTTTAGAAGTGTAAACTTTTGATGGGTAGACAAAATGGTAGACAAAAGATGAAAGTTATTTATTGCAGATCAGTCTAATTAATTAATCCCATTACCTCAAATGTCTTTTGAACATAGTCAACTAATTCAGCTTTCTTCTCAATTATTTCAATGTCATAATTTGTTTTTTCTGTAAATTCAAAAAATTGTTTTTCATCTTCTTTATCAAATTTAAATTTAATTTTTTTAGCAATTTCTTTAATTCTTCTATTGACTAAACTATCTATTCTTTTTAGATCACTCTTATTTAAACTCTCTTCATTTTTAAAATTTTTAATAGCATCAAATAATCTCTCTTCTTTAAATATTTCATAATTTTTACTAAATTTATAGCCATTTATTTTATTTCCATATTTATTATTTCCATCATAATTATCGTCTGACGAATTGTTGTTATTGTCATATGAATATGATTGTTCACTAGAGTTGTCTTGAACAGATAGTGTTTCTGCAGTTTTACCAGTAGGTGCATTATATTTGCTTGAGTTAGTAATATTTTCTATACTTTTACTTGCTGAAGCCTCTGTTTTAACTCCTGCAATTGTGTCATCTGATTTATCTGCTTTACTTAAAGAAACATTGACACTTACTTTTCCAGAATTTTTGCTGTAAGAAAATGCTTTGTTTTGGATGAGTAATGTAGAAAGTATAAGTATAAATATTTTAAATAAGATTTTCATTGTTTCTGTATTTCCAATCATTAATTGAGTATTGAATGTATATAATAAATTGAGTTAAAATTGAAAGAAATAAGATCGTTTGTTTGCATTCATACTAATGTTTTTGCATATTTAATTTGCATAGTAACAGGTGACATACATGGTAAAACCAATAACTAAAGAGACTTTGTTCATGAATTGTATGGAGCTAGATTTTGCAACAAAGGTTGAATTAGAGCACTGGATGGCAACTTTTGAAGAAAAAGTATGGACAGAAGATATAATGAAAGAGCTATCTAAAGCAGGATTAGTAAGAAGAACTGTTGCCCAAGTCTGGAACAAACAAAATCATAGATTAACAAGTACATTTGAATATGAAGATGAGAATGCTTACAAGGCTTGTCAAAAGATAATTGAAGAAAAAGTTATGCCTAAAGCACTAGCAAGTTATACCATAAAGTCTAGGAATAATAGGGGGGTAATTTTTTATGATTATAGAAGTTGATTTGGTCCTTACATCTAATTCTTAATGATGATTGTTCTTGATATAGCTACCCAGTTAGTTTTTTTAAACAGAACCTCAAAAGGTGAGATAAATGGTAAAACCTATAACTAAAGAAACTCTATTTATGAATGTTATGGAGTTGGATTTTCCTTCAAAGATTGAATTAGAGCATTGGCTTGAAACCTTTCAAGATAGAATATGGACTGATGATTTAATGGCAGAGCTTTCTAAAGCTGGGTTGATTAGAGTAACAGTCTCCCAAGTTTGGAACAAAGAAAATCACAGGCTTACGAGGGTTTTTGAATATGAGTCTGAGAAAGCATATAAAGACTGTCAAAAAATAATTGAAGAGAAAGTAGTTCCAAAAGTAGGAAAAAATTATAACACAAAATATAGGAATAATAGAGGAATTGTTCTTCATGATTATAGAAGTTGAATTATAAGTTCTAAATCTATTTTTGAAAATATACAGGAATTGTCAGTCTACCAAATTTTAAATAACTTCAAAAATTCTCAACGCAACAAACCTAACTTTTTATAATATTTAGTGATATTGAAAATTATTTAAAAAAGATTAAATAATTATTATGTTAATAATACAAAAAATCATAGTTATACCAATAATTAGATCTCAAGTTAGACTTTATGTTTTTTTTGGTATTCTTTTAGGTTTTTATCAATTTATTTCTTGGATGGAAAATTAGGAGTTTAGAATGTTTGGATTAGGAATAATTAAAGGCACTATTATAGGTATGGGCGTAGGAGTAATGGCTGGTCTAGCTCTAAAAGAAGTTTGCAAAATGAAAAAAAAGAAAGATCAAATTAGTAAAACTGAAAGTGATATTGTTGATCCAGAAAATAGTTAATACAAATTTATGAATAATGGATTTAACGAAATACAAATGGAAATGTAGAATACTTTTGTTATGTACAACTTGCTACAGAGATAATAACTACAAAAAATCTAAAGAACTTTATCAAAAGCATATAAAAGAATTTCATAAAAGGCATGTCAAATTAATGTCTTTCAGAAAAAAGGGTCTTAAGTTTTCTGTCAAACTAATAGGTTACGATGGTACTTCAAAAAAGGAATACTCAACTTTAGAGCCTAATATTATCTTTAATCTTATAGACTCTATGCCAATGAGTAAGCAAGACAATCAGGAAAAGTTAAAGCCTCTTAATCTATCTCTATATTCAGATTACAAACCTGAGACAACTCTAAAAGGACTCGGATTTAAAAATAAAGAAAAAGCAATCTATACAATAGATGCAATAAAAGACAGAGACAAAAAATATCAGGTTAATGTTGTATCCACCATGCTAGGTAGAGCAAAAAAACATCCAAGCAAAACTGCTGATATGGATGAAGCAATATTAGTTTTTGAAAAATGGATGGTAAACTATAAAAAGAGCAAGTTTTTAGTCTAATTAAATTATTATTCTATTTTGGTATATTTTTGTAGTTATGTGTGATTGAAACACGGAATAAGCTTATATTAAGTACTTTGACTACCTCTAAACTTCAATGAAAACGCTCAGGAAACACTTAATAAATCAAATTTTACTTTATCTAAGATATAATAATCATTGAGGTTGTTCATTATATTTTTTGATGCAATTAAAAAACCTAAATATTTCCCATATTTAGGTGACCAAACAATTGAAGTTGCTTTTCCGATTTCTACATCTTCTTTAAATACTGAAAGATTATTAAAAAAAACTTGTTTATTTTCGCTTTTACAATCAAATTGAATTTTATATATATCTTTTGCAAACCCAACTTTTTTTTGTTTCACTAAAGCAGCTTTTCCAATAAATTCATAATCTGAGTCAAGATTACAAAATTTTCCTAACCCACAATCATAGGGTGTGTCTTTAAGTGTCATCTCATTTCCATAACTAAGAAGATTATTCTCTACTCTCTCAATCATATTTGGACACCCAACCCGAATTTTAAATTCCTTGCCTTTTTCCATTAATAGATCCCACAACATAATTGCTTTATTTGGATTAATTAGTAAAATTTCGTAACCAGATTGTTTGCTGTAACCTGTTTTCGAAATCATAATTTCTTCTCCATTGAATGGAAGTTTTATGAAATTAAAATATTTCAAGTTTTGTATTTCTACACCAAAGATTTTTTGAGCTAATTTTTCAGACTTAGGTCCTTGAATAGCAATTGTAAATATATCGGTTTCTCTTACTTCAGAATAAAATTCTTTTGAATTATTAATTGCAGAGACCCAATTAAACAAATCTGAATCAGATAAAGAAATCAAAAAATGATTATCAGCGATGCAAAAAACAACTGGGTCATTTAATAATCCACCTTCAAAGTTAACTATTGGTGCATAATATGCTTTACCAGAAGAAATATTAGAGAAGTCTCTACAAAAAAGATATTGCATTAATGACAAAGATTTTCTGCCCTTAACTTCAATAACTCTTTGGGCACAAACATCCCATAACTGAACATTTTTTATTAGATGATAATAATCTTCTTTCAATGATTTAAATATTGTGGGTAATAAAGTGTTATTATAGACAGTATAATTTTTAACACCTGCTAACTCATTTCTAGAAGTAAATGGTGTGCTTCTAATTCTATTAGATGTGTTAATTAAAAAACTATTAGACATTTGTTTGTACCCCAATTAAACAATATCCATATATTACTTTGGACACATTTTATGAAAAGTAAATTAAGAAAATTACTTATTGAAAATAAATTTGTTTTTACGGCCGAAACTTCTCCACCAGATTCTGGCAATAAAGATGTTGTTATAGATGAAGTAAAATGTTTAAACGGTTTGGCTGATGCGATTAACGTTACTGATGGAGCTGGAGCAAAATCTCATATGTCAGCTCTTGCGACAGCAGCAATTCTTGCTCAAAATGGTATTGAACCAATTTTACAATTCACCACCAGAGACAGAAATAGGATTGCAATACAAGGTGATCTTCTTGGGGGGTGGGCATTGGATATTCCAAACATTCTTTGTTTGTATGGTGATGAGGTTAAAGGCGGAGATCAACCAGATACCAAAGAAGTTAGAGATCTAGATACAATTGGTATATTGAGAACTGCTCACGAAATTAAAACAAAAAAAATGTTTCCTTCTGGAAGGAAAATTAGTGATGCACCAGAATTTTTCATTGGTGGAGCAGATACTCCATTTAAAATTAACAATGATTTTGATGGCTTAAACTTAGTAAAAAAAATTGAAGCTGGTGTCGAATTTTTTCAAACACAATACGTTTTCGAGGAAGATATTCTAAAAAATTATATGCTAAGGTTAAATGAATTAAATATTACTGACAAAGCTTATTTCATAATTGGATTAGGAGTAATTAAATCTGCAAAAAGTGCTAGATGGATGAACAAAAATCTCTTTGGTATCAATATTCCTGAGGAAATAATCAATAGAATTGAACAATCTAATGACGAAAGCCATGAAGGTATTAAAATTTGTATAGAATTAATAGAAAAATATAAATCAATTGAAGGCGTTAGTGGAATTCATTTAATGGGATACAAACAAGAAAAAGAAATAGCCTCTGTTATTTCAAATTTTAAATAAACAATAATCATAACTTATATAACTAAATTTCTTTAACAAGAATTTTATTAGCTGCCTTTTTCGCCTTTTCTAAAGTTGGAGCTAAAACAACACCCATTCGACGATATGATTTTAAAAATGGTTTTCCAAAGATTCTGTAATCTACATTTTTATCCTCAAGTGCATCTTCAACACCATCAATGGTATAGTTACCCGAAGCATTTTCTTCGGCTAGGATCACATGGCTAGCACCGGATTGATTAATTTTAATTTCTGGTAATGGAATTCTCAACAAAACTCTGGCGTGAATATCAAACTGACTAAAATTTTGAGTAAACATTGTGACCATTCCTGTATCATGTGGACGAGGACTTAGTTCACTAAAAATTACCTCTTCTTTTTTATCAATAAAAAATTCTACCCCGAATATACCTGACCCACCTAAGTCTATGACCATTTTTTTTGCAGCCTCTTGTGCCTTTCTAATTACGTCCTGTGAGCATTCGGCTGGCTGCCAGCTATACTGATAATCACCTCTTTTTTGAAAATGTCCAATAGGTTCACAAAACGTAACTTTCCCAGATTTTTCTAAAATTGTTAAAAGGGTAATTTCATAGTCAAAATCTATGAACTCTTCTACTATTACACGTTTCCTGTTTCCTCTCATATTTTCGAGTGCAAATTTCCAAGATGCTTTTAACTCATCCTCTGAACTTGCATAACTCTGGCCCTTTCCAGAAGAGCTCATAACTGGTTTAACCGCCACTTTTGTACCAATTTTCTTTGCTTCTAAAATTAATTCTTCTTCTGCTTCTGCATAAGCAAAATTAGCGGTTTTTAATCCTAAATGTTTCGCTCTATCTCTAATTCTATCTCTATTCATAGTTAAATTTACAGCTTTTGCTGACGGTATTACATTATAACCACTTTGCTCAGCATCAATTAGAACTTTTGTTTCAATAGCCTCAACTTCTGGTACGATGAAATCTGGTTTATGTTTATCAATTACTGCTTTCAGCTTTTCTTCATCAAGCATATTAAATACTTCATTTTTATCACTAACTTGCATAGCAGGAGCATTTTCATAAGCATCACATGCTATAACATTACATCCAACTCTTTTGAGGCTGATAGTTAATTCTTTACCTAACTCACCACTACCTAACAGTAAAATTTTTTTCATGTAATAACCCTTTTAAGTTTAATTTGACTTAATTCTAGCTTATCGTGATTAGATGATGTTTATAAAAACACTTATTAATAAGTTACTAAACAAACAAATATCTAAAATTTATAGTAAACGTTTTGATAATTATAATAATACCCCTAAAGGAGTATTTTGGAATAGTAAATTATCACAGGACCTTAGATTAAACATTATTTTAGATAAAATATTACAAAACACAAAAAATGAAAAATGTTCAATTGCAGATATTGGTTGTGGATATGGTAGATTATACGAAATTATCAAAGAGAGAAACTTAGATAATAAATTTCAATATTACGGGTTTGATATAAATCAGAATTTAATTAATTTTTGCAAAAATAATAAAGATTTCGAAAATGTTGAATTTGCAATAAGTGCATTTCCTTTTAAAAACACTGATTATGTAGTTATGTCAGGTACGTATAATCTTACACCAACAAACAATATACCTTTGTGGGAAGATTATATAATTAAAAATCTTACAAGTAATTGGAAATTAGTAAAAGAAGCTATGATTTTTAACTGCTTAATAAAAGAAAAAAAGGAAATAAATAAAGCATTATATTATACAGAGTTATCTTGGATAAAAAGGGTTTGTGAGAATAACTTTGGAAAGATAAAAATTTTCAAAAATAAACTTTTAAAAAATGATATTACAATTGTTATAAAAAAATCAGGTTAACTTTTTCGCAAATTGATTTAGATGCGTTGCAAACTCATTTGGATTTTCTAGAGGTATTAAATGTCCACTATCAAGAAATTCTAACCTTTGGACATTATTCATAGAATTAGCGATCTGATCAATATCATCAGAAATTCTAAAAACTTTGTCATGATGACCCGTCATAATTAAAACTGGTACTTCAATTTTAGACCAGTCAATATCCCAATTAGCTGTTAAAGATCCCTTCATAAGTTTGAAAACACCAGAATTTTCTTCTAATCCTTTATAATTATTGGGATTGAGTGCATTTGGTTTCATTTTATCTAAAAATGATGGTGAAGCAATTACAGGCATATTCATATCCATTAACAATGATGTACCTCCATATCTTGCAACATTAACCATAGTCTCATTAATCCATTTTAACCTAGAGTTATTTTTCCTAAGTGTGTTTATTAAAACTAAACCATTAGACTTAACTCCCTTTTCAAGAGCAAGTGATGCATACAATCCGCCAATAGATAAACCTACTAGAATTATATTTTTTAGTTTTAGATTTTCTATTAAAAGACACAAATCAGAGACTATTAAATCTGTGTCTAAATTAAGTTCTTCACTAAATTTACTGTTATCCTGTCCTCTAAAATTATAGGTAAGAAAACCATTCCCATCTTCAGTAATTTTATCTCCAATGATTCCGTTCCACGCATTTGTATTACCTGTTAAAGCATTAACAAATACAAATGTGTGTCGGTTATCTTTTGGTTCAGTTAACTCATAATAAATTTCATTTTGATCATTAATTTTTAAAATAGACATCATAAATCCTGTTCTTCTGCAGTTTGTATTTTTAAATGTTGAAAATGTGTTTCTAATTCCTGGTCTCTTAAAACAGAAAATCTTTGAAATTCTTCTTCACTTAAAATATTGATATTAGATGTATCAATTGAGTTTGTTAGGTTTGCTTCAGAATTAGGTATAGTTAGATTTTTTTCTATTTCTGACATTTCCTTTTTAATAGGTAACTCTCCAACTCTTTCCTGAAATGTAACAATTGCTCTAAGACCTCTCTCAATAGCTGATTTCTCATCTTCATTTTCACTTTCATCAAAACCAACGTAAAGCGCATGTATTATATGTTGTTTTGGATCTGGTAAAAGGTCAATATCAAAAATCATTTCTCCTTCAGGATTTAAATTCATATAAAACTCACTAAATCGTGCAAGGATTTCTCTAGTTCTAGATGGTCCTGGTTCTATTGGAGGTGCTTTTTCTGGAGCTTGAGGAGCATTTATGCTATTCCATATAGCAATACATATCATAAAGCTGAATGTTACAACTAAGGCTATTATAAATGGTGTAAAATCTTCGAACATTTTATTTATATATAATAATAAGAATAACGAAATATAAGTGACTAAGTAATAAATTTAAATAAAAATTTATAGATATAATCTCAAAGTTTTAAAAAAAATATTATCTATATATATCATATACTTACAGTGTATTAACTTTTATTTTCAATTATAGTGATTTGCAATTAGTACAGTTTTCTTGTTATTATGATTCTTGAATTTTTAATTCAATCTACTTTAATTTAATTAATCAAGGTTTGTAATTATTACAAGCGGAAACAGGAGAATAAAATGAAAAGGGTATTCGGAGCTGCATTTACTATGGCGGCAACCGTAGCCGTAGGCCTTAGTTGGGCTACAATTGGTAACGCTGCATGTGGTAAAGTAACTATTGCAGAGATGAATTGGGCATCTGCTGAATTAATGGCCAATGTTGATAAGATAATATTAGAAAAAGGTTATGGATGTGAAGTTGAGCTGGTTTCAGGTGCTACAATGCCAACATTTACTTCAATGAATGAAAAAGGATCACCTGATGTTGCTCCAGAATTGTGGGCTAATGCAGTTGCTGTTCCATTAAACAAAGCTGTTGGTGAAAACAGATTAATTGTTGCTAACAAAGGTCCAATTACTGGTTTAGGTGAAGGTTGGTGGCTTCCTCCTCACACTATTAAAAAACACCCAGAACTAAAAACAGCTTTAGATGTTTTAAATAGACCTGATCTTTTTCCATATTCTGAAGATAAATCTAAGGGAGCTTTCGTTGGGTGCCCTGCAGGTTGGGGTTGCCAATTAGCTAATGCTAACCTTTTTAGAGCTTTTGAAATGGAGAAAAAAGGATGGGTTCTTGTTGATCCGGGAAGTGCTGCTGGTTTAGATGGTTCAATGGCGAAAGCTGTTGAGAGAGGCGAAAATTGGTTTGGTTATTACTGGTCACCAACATCTATGATTGGAAAATATAAAATGCACAAGTTAGACTTTGGTGTACCTTTTGGTGGCAAAGATAACTGGGATAACTGCATTGTGAAGCCAGAGAAAGAATGTGCAAATCCACAAAAATCTTCTTGGGTTAAGTCTGAAGTAAATAGTGTAGTGTCAGCAAACTTTAAAAAGAATGCTAGTGTCGCTATGAATTACATTACAAACAGAGTTTATCCAGGTGAAATAATGAATGGAATGCTTGTTTTTATGACTGAACAAAAAGCATCTGGAAAAGATGCTGCTTTCGAGTTTTTAGAGAAGCACGGAAGCGTTTGGGAAAAATGGGTTTCTGCAGACGTAGCTAAAAAAGTTAAAGCTGGTCTATAAGTAATACCAAATTTAATAATCACCATCTTAAGTAAATTTAGGGTGGTGATTATTTTTTTTTAAAAGGAATGTAAAAATGGATTGGTTTTTTAATTTCCCAGACATGAGCAGATCTGATTTAAGAGAATTTAAGAAAACTGTAGATTTTGCATTCACTGATTTTTCAAGAAGTTATGGCCAAGGTATTGAAGAATTCTTTGAACCATTACTAATGTTCTTAGTATGGTTTGAGAAGCTTTTTATTAATACCCCTTGGCCTGTTATAATATTCAGTATTCTTTTACTTGCTTGGATAGGCTCAAGATCCATATTAATAGTTGTCGGAACTTTTTTGAGTTTTATGTTGATTGGGTATTTCGGTATGTGGGAAGACACAATGTCAACATTAGCCATTATACTTGTAGCCACATTTCTATGCATATCAATTGGTATACCACTCGGTATTGCTATGGCAAGAAGCAATAAAGTCCAAGCAGCAATAGTTCCTATTTTAGACGTCATGCAAACAATTCCTAGTTTTGTGTATTTAATACCCGTTGTGATGCTTTTGGGTATTGGAAAGGTTCCTGGATTAATTGCAGTATGTATTTATGCTATTCCACCAATTGTTCGTTTAACGAATTTAGGCATAAGGTTAGTAGATAAAGACGTGTTAGAGGCAGCAGACTCATTTGGAGCAAATTATTGGCAGAAATTATTTGGAGTTCAAATGCCATTGGCCTTACCAACTATATTTGCTGGTGTAAATCAAACAATAATGATGGCCTTAGCAATGGTGGTTATAGCATCTATGATTGGAGTTAAAGGTCTTGGCCTTCCAGTTTTAAGAGCAATTTCAAATCAGTATTTAGCTCTGGGATTAATGAATGGTCTTGCTATAGTTATACTAGCAATTATTTTTGATAGAGTTACACAAAAATTCGGACTTAGAATGCAAAAATATAGGAACGAAGGTAAGGATTAATATAATGAATTCAAAAAATATATTAATCAAAGTAAATCAACTTTATAAGATTTTTGGTGATGGTGATAAAAGTGCACTTGATCTGGTGAAAAATGGAATGGGTAAAGACGAACTCCTTGAGAAGTCAAACTGTGTTCTTGGATTAAATAATATAAATCTAAATATTAATAGAGGGAAGATACAAGTTGTTATGGGTCTTTCGGGATCAGGCAAATCAACTCTGATAAGACATCTAAATAGATTGATAGAACCAACAAGTGGTGAAATATTGTTTAACGATACAAATATCCTAAATTTAAGTTCCAAAGAACTCATTCAGTTCAGACAAAATAATATGTCTATGGTTTTTCAAAAGTTTGCTTTATTTCCACACAAAACAGTTTTACAAAATGTTGGCTACGGGCTTGCAATTCAAAATATTTCTAAAGATGAATGGTCAGAAAAAGCTCAAAAATGGATTAAAAGAGTTGGCTTAGATGGTTACGAAACATATTATCCAGGACAGCTGTCAGGTGGCATGCAACAAAGAGTAGGACTTGCAAGAGCACTGGCAACAGATGCAGAAATCCTCCTAATGGATGAAGCTTTTTCTGCTTTAGATCCATTAATTCGTTCAGAAATGCAAAATATACTTTTAGATCTTCAGAGTGAATTACATAAAACTATAATATTTATTACACATGATCTTGATGAAGCTCTTAAAATTGGAGATAGAATAGCAATTCTTCGCGATGGAAGCATGGTTCAAGACAGCGATCCTCAAGAAATAATAATGAACCCTGCAGATGAATACGTATCTGATTTTATAAAAGATATTAATAGAGCAAGGGTCATTCAAGCAAAATCAATTATGACACCAACAAATACAAAAAGCTCTGGTGCCACTGTCAAAGAAGATATGGTTTTAGAAGATATACTTCAAATAATGTCAGATTCACCCTCTAAGCCAGTTACAATTGAAAACTCAAAAGGTAAAGTTACTGGAAAGATTGAAATGGTTAATTTAATTGAGGGCATGAAAAGACCCAAGTCACTTGGGACAAATATTACTGGCTAGGAATTGGTCTACCTATTTGAATAAGATTGAATCCACTCTCACGAAAACTTTCTGGGTTAAGGGCGTTTCTTAAATCCATTATAATATTTCCTTTCATATGTTTTTTTAGTCTTTCAGGTGACAAACTTCTGAATTCATTCCACTCAGTTAAAATTACAAGTGCATCACTATTGTTAATGCAATCTTCAATACTTTCTGTAAATTGGACATTTTGTAATAATTTTTTTGCTTCATAAATGGCAACTGGATCATATGCAAAGATTTGTAAATTTTTTTCTTGAAGTTTGGGAATAATGTCAAGACACGGACTTTCTCTCATATCATCAGTTTCTGGTTTGAATGCTAGCCCTAGAATAGATATTTTCTTATTTTCATAATTTTTTCCTAAGGCAGAGATTATTTTTTCTGCCATATCTATTTTTCTTTGAGAATTGTAATTGATCACATTTTCTACAATAGAAATATTAGAGTTATAATAATTAGCAGTTTCTACAAGAGCTTGAGTGTCTTTTGGAAAACAAGATCCACCATAACCTGGTCCAGGATGCAAGAATTTGCTACCAATTCTTTTGTCAAGACCGATTCCTCGTGAAACATCATGAACATCCGCCCCAACTTTTTCACATAAATCTGCCATCTGATTAATATAAGAAATTTTAACAGCTAAGAATGCATTACTAGCATACTTAATCAACTCGGCTGTTTTTAAGTCAGTAAATAAAATTGGAGTTTCAATTAGATACAAAGGTTTATATATTTTTGAAATTACATCTTTAGCTTTTTCAGTTTCGCAACCAACAACCACTCTATCTGGTCTCATAAAATCCTCAATAGCATTACCTTCTCTTAAAAATTCTGGATTTGAAACCACATCAAATTTAGCTTTGGGATTTGTTTTACAAATAATTTTTTTAATTTCATTTCCTGTTCCAACTGGTACCGTGGACTTAGTGACAACAACTGTATAGCCAACTAAATTCTTTGCTATTTCTTTTGCAGCTTCATAAACATATGATAAATCAGCATGACCATCACCACGTCTTGCAGGTGTTCCCACTGCAATAAAAACAATGTCTGCGTTTGTTATATTTTTTTTTATATCATTACTAAAAGTGAGCCGGTTAGCATCTTTGTTCTTTTTAACTAAATTCTCAAGACCAGGTTCATAGATAGGTATAATGTTTTTTTTTAAGTTAGTGATTTTGTCTTTATCTTTGTCTACACAACTTACATCAAAACCAAACTCTGAAAAACAAGTTCCAGATACTAATCCAACATAGCCAGTTCCTAACATTGTTATTTTCATGACATATCCTCTTATATTTGAGAAACATAAAGTTTTTAACTGATTGAAAATAAAAAAATAATAACTATATCAACTTTTATACCAGTTTATAGGATTTGTGAATGAAAATTAAGAAAGCAATATTTCCAGTGGGTGGATTAGGTACAAGATTTCTTCCTGCTACCAAATCAATGCCTAAAGAAATGCTTCCAATTGTTGACAAACCCCTTATACAATATGCAGTTGAAGAAGCGGCTAACGCAGGTATTGAACAATTTATTTTTGTTACTAGTCGAGGAAAATCTGCCATAGAAAATCATTTTGATCATTCTTTTGAACTAGAAAATAACTTACTTTCAAAAGGAAAAAGACAAACTCTTAAAACTGCTCAAGAAATGCTCAAAATCCCTGGATCATTTGCTTATGTAAGACAACAAGAACCGGCTGGTCTCGGCCATGCTGTTTGGTGTGCTAGACATTTAATTGGAGATGAACCAGTTGCGATAATTCTTGCAGATGACTTAATTTATGGTGGAAATACAATTAAAGAAATGATTGCTAAATATAATTCTGGTAACATGCTTGCTGTAATGGATGTAGATAGAAAAGACGTATCCTCATATGGAGTGATATCTCCTGGAAAATCAATAGACAAAAATGTTACTGAAATTTTAGGCCTTATAGAAAAACCATCGACAGAAAATGCACCTAGCAATATGGCTGTTGTCGGGAGATATATTATAGAACCAGCCGTTTTTGAAGTCTTAGAACAACAAAATAGAGGTGCTAGCAATGAAATTCAACTTACTGACGCTATAGCAAGTAGAATAGGTGCGTCAAATTGTATGGGATATAAATTTTCAGAGGAACGATTTGATTGTGGTTCTAAATTAGGATTTATACAAGCAAACATTCGTTTTTCTATTGAAAGGCCAGAGATGAAACAGAACCTTAAAAATTGGCTAAAACGTGAAGTAGTTAATTAAAACTGATGTTTAAGCATACTTTTAACAACACAATTCTTCGATCATACGACATCAGGGGTATTTATGAAAAAACCTTAACAGAAAAAGATGCCTTTATGCTCGGTTTTTTCTTTGGCATTATAGTCAGAGAAAAAAATCCAGAAAAAAAACATCCATTAATTGTAGTTGGAATGGATGGAAGGTTATCTAGCCCATTATTAGAAGAAAAACTGACTGAAGGACTTGAAAATTCTGGTTGCGAAGTTTATAGAATCGGACTAGGTCCAACGCCAATGCTATATTTTGCAAGTAATTATTATAAGGCAGATGGAGCAATACAAGTCACTGGAAGTCATAATCCAAAGGATTATAATGGTTTTAAAATAGTTTTAAATCAAAACTCTTTCTTTGGAGAAGATATTCAAAAACTAGGACATTTTGCAAGCAAAGGTTATTCAAAAACTTATAATGGTTTTTCTAGATCTGTCGCAATAAATACTCATTATGTTGATGAAATTATTAAACCTCTCCAAAATATTAAACGACAACTTGATAATAAAACTATTGTTTGGGATTGTGGCAATGGCGCATCCGGTCCTTCTCTTGAGATGATAACCAAAAAAATTCCTGGAAAACACGTTATCTTATATTCTAAAGTTGACGGCAATTTTCCAAATCATCATCCTGATCCTACTGATGAGTCTACTCTAAAAATTTTGAGAAATAAAATGAAAGAAGTTGATGCTGAACTTGGAATAGCATTTGATGGAGATGGTGATAGAATTGGTGTTGTTGACAGGCAAGGAAGGCCAATTCCTGGTGATTTATTAACTGCATTTCTTGCAAATTCAATAGCTTCAAATGATAAAATTATTCAAACAATAATTTTAGATATTAAGTCAAGTTATGTTGCATATGAAAATATTATATCTCTAGGTTTTAAAGTAGAAATTGGAAAAACAGGACATTCAAACATCAAAAAAAGGATTAAAGAAATAAAATCCCCATTAGCAGGTGAAATGTCTGGTCACATTTTTTTTGGTGACACCTATTTTGGTTATGATGATGCACTTTATGCAGCTATAAGATTACTTACCTTAACGGGAAATAATTTTGAATTAGATAAATTTATATCAACTTTGCCTGAAACATTTATTTCACCTGAAATTAAAGTTTTTTGTTCTGATGAAATTAAATTTTTAACTATAGATAATATATCTAAAAAAGTGTTTGAAAAATATAATTCCAATGATGTAATTACATTAGACGGCTTAAGAGTTAAAAATAACCATGGTTGGTGGTTAATACGCGCAAGTAACACTGAAGAAGCATTGGTAGTTAGGTTTGAAGGTAAATCTGAAAAAGATAAAAAAGAATTGTATTTTGAAGTTAAAAATTTTCTCAAAAATGAAGGATTAACTTTAGATAATTTCTAAAAAATGATATTAATTTTTTGAATAATACTCACATTGGGGATAAAAATGACTAAACGATTAAGACGTGGTAATTTACAAGTATCAGAAACTCTTGCTAATTTTATCGAAAATGAGGCGCTTACTGATACCAAAATTTCTTCTGATATGTTTTGGGAAAAATTAGAAACAATCTTAAATCAATTTGTTCCTAGAAATAAAGAATTACTTCAAATTAGAAGTGAAATAAAAAGTAAAATAGACAAATTCTATTTAGAAAACTCTAGCAAAGATATTGATCATGAAGAATATATAAACTTCCTAAAAGAGATTAACTATATTGTACCCGAAGGTGAAAATTTTCAAATCAAGACAAAAAATGTGGATGATGAATTAGCTCTTAAAGCTGGACCTCAGTTAGTCGTCCCAGTAACTAATGCGAGATATGCACTTAACGCTGCAAATGCAAGATGGGGAAGTTTATATGACGCATTATATGGAACTGACGCTATTTCTGAGAGTGACAGCGCTGAAAAATCTACGTCTTATAATCCTATAAGAGGAAATAAAGTAATATCATATGCGAAAGAGTTTTTAGATAAAAATTTTCCATTACAAAATTGTTCACATAAAGATGTAAATTCATATAAAATTGATGATAATTCCCTTTTAGTTGAAAGCTTAGATGGTACTAATTCATATTTAAAAATAAAAAGCCAATATATTGGATATCAAGGTGATGCTAAAAATCCAAGTTGTATTCTTCTTAAAAATAATAATCTTCATATAGAAATATTAGTAAATAAAGAAGGTAACATTGGGGCTGGAGATAATGCAGGTGTTGACGATATTATAATTGAGTCAGCTTTAACTACAATACAAGACTGCGAAGATTCAGTAGCAACAGTAGACGCAGAGGATAAAGTATTAGCCTACAGAAATTGGTTAGGTCTTATGAAAGGTAAACTTGAGGATACTTTTGAAAAAAATGGTAAAACAATAACAAGAAAATTAAATCCAGATAAAACGTACATTACCTCTTCTGGAGAATATAAACTTCCAGGTAGATCTGTAATGTTAATCCGTAACGTAGGACACCTAATGACAAACCCAGCTATTTTGTTAGAAAATGGGGAAGAAATACCGGAAGGTATTATGGATGCAATGATTACGTCATTAATTGCAATTCATGATATTAAGATCCATAAAATGAACTCTAGAACTGGATCCGTATATATTGTTAAACCAAAAATGCACGGACCAGAGGAAGTTAAATTTGCATGTGATATATTTGGTGCCGTAGAAGATGCTCTTCAACTAGAAAGAAATACTCTCAAGATTGGTATTATGGATGAAGAAAGAAGGACAACTGTTAATTTAAAAGAGTGTATCAGAATGGCAAGTGAAAGAACTGTATTTATTAATACTGGTTTCTTAGATAGAACAGGCGATGAGATACACACTGCAATGGAAATGGGTCCAATTATACCAAAAGGTGAAATAAAAAATGCTAAATGGATTTCAGCATATGAAAATAATAATGTGAAAATTGGGCTTGAATGTGGACTTTCTGGTAAGGCTCAAATAGGTAAAGGGATGTGGGCAATGCCTGATCTTATGCATGAAATGTTGCAACAAAAAATTAATCATCCAAAAAGCGGTGCAAATACCGCTTGGGTACCTAGTCCAACAGCAGCTACGCTTCATGCTTTGCATTATCACGAGATTAATGTCTTTGATATCCAAAAGGATAAGTCTAATGATAATAACAATTACTTAAACGATATACTTTCTGTCCCAGTTTCAAAAGGTCACAACTGGTCTCAAGAAGAAATACAAAAAGAAATGGACAATAACGCACAAGGTATTCTTGGGTATGTAGTAAGATGGGTTGATCAAGGTGTTGGATGCTCTAAGGTTCCAGATATTAATAATATTGGTTTAATGGAAGATCGTGCAACTTGCAGAATTTCTAGTCAACACCTTTGCAATTGGCTCAAACATGGTATTTTTACTAAAAATCAATTGGTTGATACGATGAAAAAGATGGCCAAGGTTGTTGATGAACAAAATAAAAATGATAACAATTATATCCCTATGTCTAAAAACTTTGATAAATCAATTGCTTTTAAGGCATCAGTGGATTTGGTTTTAGAAGGAGATGTTAGTCCTTCTGGTTATACTGAGCCAATTTTACACAAAAGTAGACTAGAATTAAAATCTATGCTTGATTAACTGCCCTTGCTGCATGTCTCAAACTATCAATTGGGATAAGCTTTCCTGATCGCTTTATATGCCAAAATGTCCACCCGTTGCAGGCCTGCAATCCTTGTAAGTCAGCACCTACTGAATGTATTGAACCTTTCTTATCTTTAGAAATCAAACTGCCGTCTGCTCTAATTTTAGCACTCCATCTACTTCGAGAGTCTTGTAATAATTCACCTGGATTTATTAGTCCTTGTTCTAATAAACGTCCAAATGGTATTCTTGGTTCGGCGGTTTTCCTGGGTGTCTGAATAAGATCTTTAGTTCCAATTTCTTCTACTTTATTAATTCTTTTTTCAGCCTCTAACGCATATTTTGCATCTTGCTCAATTCCAATAAAATTCCTACGCAGTTTTTTTGCTACAGCTCCAGTAGTTCCAGTCCCAAAGAATGGGTCTAAAACTACATCACCAATATTGCTACTTGACATTATAACTCTATTTAAAAGATTTTCAGGCTTTTGTGTTGGGTGTATCTTTTTGCCATCTTTATTCTTTAGCCTTTCATCACCAGTACAAATTGGAAGGGACCAATCCGAACGCATTTGAAGATCACCATTTAATGACTTCATAGCTTCGTAATTAAATGTATACTTTGATGTTTTTGTTTTTGATGCCCAAATTAGTGTCTCGTGAGCATTAGTGAACCTTCTACCACGAAAATTTGGCATTGGGTTAACTTTTCTCCAAACCACATCATTTAATAACCAAAATCCTAGATCTTGTAAAATATACCCTAATCTAAAAATATTGTGATAAGAACCAATAACCCAAATACTTCCATTAGGCTTTAATATTCGCCTAGCAGAACTCATCCATTCTTTAGTGTAATTATCATAATCAGAAATTGATTTAAATTTATCCCAACTTTCTTTAACACCGTCTACTTTAGTTTGATCAGGTCTTTCGAGATCTCCATTAAGTTGAAGATTATATGGAGGGTCTGCAAAAATTAAATCCACACTTTCTGGAGGCAATTTATTCATCTTCTCAATACAATCGCCAACTACAACTCTATTTAAATAATTTTTTAATAACATAATTAATCTTTTATATAATGAATATCTTGTTAGTATACTGTGGATAAAATGATAATTATTTAATAAAGTCAATTACTTAGTTAAATTTATTTAACTTATACAATATGTGTATGTTTATTAATTTATTTTACCATATATAGTAGCAATAGGTTTGAATGATTTTCTATGTAAATCTAAAATACCATTTTTTAAAATTGCATTTATATGATTTTTTGTTCCATATCCAAAATTACTGTCAAACAAGTAAGATGGATGTTTTTTTGACCATTGCCTCATTACAGTATCTCTTGTTTCTTTTGAAATAATACTTGCTAAAGCAATAGTTTTGCAAAGACTGTCACCCTTAACAAGAGCTTCAATTGAATATTTATCTAAATGTAATTTGTTTAGTTGTAAAAAATTATCCAAATTTTCAAAATCTGGTTTAAATTTACCATCAACATAAATACAAATATCTTTATTTCTATATATTTGTGAATGTTTTTTTAATTCATGAGTTAGTGAAAAAATAGACCTCTTCATAGCAATTGCATTTGCATATGAAAGACCATACTTGTCAATTTCCATTACACTAGAAATAGAAGAACAATATTTAACAAAATTATCTAATGATAATATTATCTCTTTTCGTTTAGACGATTTTAATTTCTTGCTATCGTTAATTTCTGAATGCAAAGATTTAAATTTGGTAAAATCAAACCAACATGCAGTTGACACTAATGGACCAGCCCATGAACCCCTTCCAGCTTCATCAACTCCTATCATAATTATATTTTTGTTATATAAATCTCTTTCTATATCAAAACTTATCATTAATTTTTAGAACGAAAAAATTTATGCTCTTGGAGTCTAGGCATAATTTCTACAAAGTTACATGGTTTATGTCTTATGTCCAATTGATATTTCAATATTTCGTCCCATCCATCTTTACACGCAGAAGGAGAGCCAGGTAAACAGAAAATATATTTTCCATATGCAACTCCAGCAAGTGCTCGTGATTGTAATGCTGATGTGTTAATTTTTTTAAATGATAACCAACGAAACATCTCTCCAAAACCATCTATAGTTTTTTCAAAAAGTGTTTCCATTACTTCCGGTGTAATATCTCTTCCTGTAAGTCCAGTACCACCTGTAGAAATTATAACATCTATATCTTTATTTTTTAGTAACTTTTTAAATAAATCAGAAATTTCATTAAAATCGTCTTTTACTATTTCTCTTACTGTTACTTTGTGCCCAAATTGAGTAATTCTATTTTGTAAAGTCTCACCTGACTTGTCGTTTTTTAATTTCCTTGTGTCCGAAATAGTCACAACTGCAATATTTATAGGAATAAATTCATTTTCTACCATTATTAATTTTAACTTCCTATATTTTTGAAAAAAACTTTTGAATCTATAGATTTTCCAGAAGCAAGTGACAGCAGTACTGTGTTATCTTGATTAAATCTGGTCTTGTATACCCATAAATTTGTAAGCACCAACTTTATATAATTTCTAGTTTCTCTAGCAGGCAAACTTTCCAACATTAGTAGAGTGTCTTTATTTTTGTAATTTCTATGTTTTGTCCATTTTTCAAAATTTCCTGGACCGGCATTATAGCTTGCTAACATCCACATTAAATCATTATTTACGATAGGCAAATTAAAGAGAAATTTTATATATTTAGAACCAATTGAAATGTTGTGAGGGGGATTATAAAGCAAGTGATTTTTACTTCTTCTAAGTCTATATTCTCTATTTTTCATTATAAATGCTGCTGTAGAAGGAATTATTTGAAGAACACCCATAGCCTTTGATGAGCTTTTAGCTCTTGGATTGAAACCTGATTCTTGTCGTGCTATAGCATATAAAAGTGCTTTATCTTTCAAGTCTGATGTATCTATGTTCCAAGATGGTACAGGATATAAACCCCCTAATAATATTTTATTATGATCGTTTCTTAAAATAGCAGCTAATCTAAAAGTTAATCCTGGCATATTGTTTTTTGATGTGAATGATAATAATTTTGGATAGTCTTTTACGTCAAATTTAGGAATAATTTTTCTAAATTCTCTTGCTGCTTTGTGGAATTCATTTACTTCAATTAATGCTAAAGCCCTAACACCACCCTTATGTTTTAAGATTTTGTTTATAAAATCATGATCATAGTTGGGCAAATCGAAGTTTGGCTTATATTTATACCCTAAAGAAGCCATTGCCAATGACCCATAAAAAGTACGCTCTTTTTTAGCTGCTTTTTTCAAAAAATAATTTGCCTCCTTAGCATTTCCCAACATAAATGAAATTCTCGATGACCAGTAACCACCTCCAGCAATTATTCCTTCAGGCCCCTGAATTTCTGATAATTTATTAAAGAAATATTTTGATAATTTAATATCTTTTGTTCTCCATGACGCTAATCCACCAGCCCATAAAGCTAGAGGGTTTGGTTTTTCTGATAAACTCAGTGAAAGTCTAGCTTGTCTGATAGATTTGTAATCCTCTTCAAAAATAAATAGTGCATGTGATAATTCTGACCTAAGTTGTGATAATTCATTTTTAGTAAGATACTTCTTTACTTTTTTACTATTTAATAAATTTTCAGCATATAAAGTCTTTCTTTTGTTAATTGCTCTTCTAAATTTGATTGAAGTAGAATAAGAAAAGCTTTTATATTTGTGATTATCAACAGGAAATCTTGGCTTTAATACATTCTCTTTGAATGTACCATACCCATTTAAAAAACCAGGTGTTGGTTTTTTTGGACTCTTAAAATTATTTGGTTTTCTCTTTAGAGCTATCCTAGTTATTCTAGTAGCATCTGGATGGTCATTATATTTATCAAGCCATTTTTTTAAATCAGCATATGAGCTTCTCCATCCAGTAGGATGTAAAAATCTTTCAGCATATACATTGCCTAATAATATTCTATTATTTAAACCCTTGATTAAATCATCAACTTTTTTCCACTCCTTAGATTTTTTACTTTTAATTGGAAGTTTTTGAATTTCAAAAATTTTTTTATAAATTTTTATATCATCTAATGATAATATTTTTTTAATATTATCATTACTTGCAAACGAAATATTAGAAAGAATTAAGGAACTTAAAAAAACGAGTGGGAAAAGTATTTTCATATTTATTAGAATTATCATAACACAACTAAATTTTTTTAATACTTTCTCTTAGTAATTTCATATCTTCCCAAGCATATTTCTTTAAATCTGGTCTATTTATCAAATGTGAAATGCTAAAAGTTGGAAGAACAGAAATATTACAATTAGATTGATTGGATTTTAATGTTTGCCATTTTCCCCTTATTTTTAAGATACTCTCGTTTAATTCTAAAATTTGGTAGGTGGGAACCTCGCCTAAACATAATATAATTTTTGGATTTAATATATTTATCAAATTAAGAATAAAGGGTCTACAAATTTTTATTTCTTCATTACTTGGGTATCTGTTACCAGGTGGTCTCCAAGGTATACCTTTTACAATAAAAGTTTCATCTATCTTCAATTCTATAGCATTAAGCATTTTTTCAAACAATAATCCTTTACTTGAAACAAAAGATAACCCCTTTTTATCTTCTTCTTCATCTGGTGGTCCGTCAACAATTAATATTTTTGAATCTGTTTTTCCATAGAATTTAACAAAATTTGTAGATGTTTTTTTTAATTTGCAACCTTCAAAGTTCTCGAATGAATATTCCAATTCTCTGATTTTAATATCTTTATTTTTTTGTGTGTTATAATTTTTATTAAGTTTTATAGTTTTTTTGTTGTCTTTAGATGAAATATACTCTTTATAAAAAAGTTTGTTGGAAACTGTAATATCGATTCCAATTTCTCTATATAGATTTAAAAAATTCGTAATTAATTTTTGGTTTTTAGTTTCAGTCTGATTCAATTAAAATTTCCTATTAAATTTTGTTTAATTATATAAAGTAGTTTGTATTCATTTTATATTAAAAAAATAATAACTTTTGGTAAATTTTATGTTTAAACTTACATTAATTTTCTTTGTCATACTAAATTTGATAAGTTGTAATACTAAAACTAAAGTCTTAAATACATCCCAAAGCCTCAATTATAAAGTAAGTAATGCATCATATGCTAGCAATTATCTTACTGCCAATTATTCTATAATAAAAGGGGATGCTTATACCGCCAGTCGAATACTAGATGGAAATTTTACTAGCCCTGAACTTCTAGAAATAAAGTTTTTATCAAACCTTGTTAGTGGAAAATTTGATATAGCAGATAAAGTTTCCAGAAAATTAAAAATTAATGGAAAAAACAACATTTTTTATGATTTGCCAGACTATATGTTAAAAATTAAAAACAATGACATAAGAGGTAGTTTAGATATTTTTAAAAATGAAAAATTATTTTTTAAATTAGATGATTTGAATGATTTAATAAAATTTTGGATTAAAGAAAAAGAGAACACAAAAAAATATTTGTCAAAAAAATACTTTGCTAATTCATCAATACATAAGTTGCTTATTTTAGAAAATTTTTATGATTCTAATGAACTAATTAAAATTGCTGACTTAATTTCTAAACAAAATAATTTAAATAGTCATGAATTATTATTGTTAGCAGGGTTCTACTTCAGAGTAGATGATATAAAAAAATTAAAAGATATTATAAAAACTAGACTACCAAACCAATTTGATAAAAGCAGTATTATAAACAATTTTTCTAAACAAAGTAACATGTATATTCAAATCCAAAAACTAAATGTTATTCTAGCCTCAAAGATTTATAATTTGATAAACGAAGATAACTTGATAAATAATTCTTACTCTTATCAAAAAATTTTTTTAGAATTCAGTCTTTTTCTTGACCCAAAAATGGATATTTCTAGATATGCTTTAGCAGAAATCTATACCTTTGAAAAAACATATGAAACATCACTTAAAATTTTAGATACCATACCTAAAAATTCATTTTTTTATTTAGCATCGAATCTTAAAAAATTATCTATAATTAAATCCTTTGGAATGGATATAGAATATAAAAAATTACTCTTCGAAATAACTGATATATGGCCTGATAATAAACTCGTATTATATAGGCTTGCAAATTATTATAAATCAAAATCATCATATCAAAAGTCTTTAAAAATTTATAAAAAGATTTTAGATCATTATGATTCTAATGACCGAGATTTATTTTTATATGCTTCTAATTTAGATAAAATAGGTAAATGGAAAGAGGCAAGAGTCTTATTTTTAGAACTTTTGAAAAAAAATCCAAATGATACTTTCACATTAAATTATATTTCTTATAAATTAGCTTTAAAAAATCAAGAATTAGAACTTGCTTTAGATTTAATTAAAAAAGCTTTAGAAATAGATCCTAACAATGGCTATTTTTTGGACACTCTTGGTTGGATAGAATATAAGAGAAATAATTTTAATTCAGCAGTTTATTTTTTAGAAAAATCTGTTTCTATCCTTCCAAGAAGTGCTGAAGTTATAGACCACCTTGGTGATTGTTATTTTATGTTAAATAGAAAAAAAGAAGCTATTTTTGAGTGGAATAAAGCTCTTAAATATGAAACTAACACGAATACAATCAAAAAAATCAAAGATAAAATAAGACAACATGACCGTTTATTATAATATTTCTGCACCCGCAAAGCTTAATTTAAATTTATTTGTTAAAGATAAATCTACTGATGGGCTTCATTTTCTAGAGAGTGATATCTGTTTTTTAGAGTTGATTGATAAAATTTATTTAAAATTTAGTCAAGAAGATACTTTTCATCAAAATAAAGGTAATTCATTTGTTATCGACCCCCAAAAAAATTTAATTTTGCAAGCAATCAACCAATTCAGATTTCATACAAACTGGAACAAAAAATTTGAAATTTACCTAGATAAAAATATTCCAATTGGGTCTGGTTTAGGTGGAGGTTCGGCAGATGCTGCAGCAACCCTGGTACTTCTACGAACACTTTTTAACAAAGATAGGAAGCATAATAAAATACCTATATCTAAAATATTACAAATTGGTAGTGAATTAGGATCTGACATACCGTCATGTATTATGAGTAAAGATTTAAGGTTAAGTGGTTATGGCAAAGAAATAAAAAGGAAAAAATTTCCAAGTAATTATTATTTCCTAATAATTTACCCAAACATTGAACTATCAACAAAATCAGTATTCCAACATTACTCTGATTTTAAAAATTTTAATCATAAATCAAAAAAAATACTTTTTGAAAACATACTAATTCATAATTCTCTTTTACTTTCAGCAACTAGTCTGGCGCCAAAAATTAAAGATATTTTAGTTTATTTAAGAAAAACTCCTAATATTGTCGCTTATGGTATGACAGGAAGTGGGTCTACATGCTTTGGTATAGTAAAAAGTTTAAAAGATATACCTAATTTAGGTAAGTTCTTTAATAAAAAATATTTTATTTGGTTTGGACAAAAAGCTGATTTCAACTTGAATAGGGTCAGTTTCTCTAAAGTTCTTGAAAATAAATTTTAAATAATGTAATCCAATTATCAATGGGGCGTAGCCAAGTGGTAAGGCATCGGGTTTTGATCCCGTGTACCGTAGGTTCGAATCCTACCGCCCCAGCCATAATCTAAATAGATAAATACTTTTTTAAGTTTCGCTTGAGAAACAATACTTACTTTAACACCTTCATATTAGTTAGATTTTCTATACATTCTGTAATAATTGATTTAGACGTATTCTTAAATTCTGTTAAAATTAGTCTATCCGTTACAAATTCTCTATCAAGAATGTATTGTGTCAAATCACAATATTGTTTTGGAACTTCTACAAAATTTTTACCACTTACTAAAAATGATTTATTATCCTTTCTCTCAAATCTGACTGATTTGTCAACATCATATCTAATGCCTTCTAAAACTAAACTTTTGATAGAATATTCTTTAATCTTATAAGGCCAGTTGTGAATATTTGTATTCAAAATTTCAAGTGTCTCTTCAGAAGTTATAATATCAACTATTTCTTTTGAAAATTTATCCAATGTTACTCTTAAATCATTTTTATTCGAGTTTAGCTGGATATCTTGTCTCATAAAATCGTTTAAAATGAATTTCTCCCATAAACTTGACATCAAATCTATTGGCTTAAAATAAGTAAGACCAAATGCTACATGAATTGCACCATTTTTTGAAGCTAAAGCGTCATGATATTGGCCCCTCGGGATATACAATAGATCGCCAGGTTTTAATGTAACTTGATCAACAAGTTTTCCAGCTCTTTTTATTCTTTCTTCTGAACTAATCCTAAAAATAGGATGATTAATAGGAGAATCTTCAATGTTTTCGTAAATATTCCACACTTTTTCACCTTCAAAGTGAAATGCGAAAACATCATGCAAATCAAAATGTGGACCAAATGCTTTATGGCTGGCCATAGAAAAGTATAAGTTTCCTTGACATCTACCTTGAGTTAATGTTTGAAGCTCATCTGATATTTTCAAAAGGTTTGTATTATATTTTTCAATATCATTTAAGATTATAGAAGCTCCTTTTGAAACTAACCTTTGTACTTTATCTACATCAGGTCTATTATTACTTCCTGTTATATCAATACTCAAAGATGAATAATCATTAAAATTTATTGTTTTTTGATCCAACATCATTTTAAAATTTTTATTATTCCAAATATTAGATTTTGAGAGCATATCATCAAGTATGTCAAGACTGACAACGCTGTTAGCGTTATTAACAAATTCTCTTTTATGTATATATTTTTTTCCAAAGTTATTTGAAAAAAAATTATCACCCAATGGTTCTTTGAAAATTTCTTTACTCAATTAACACTCCAACCTTTTAAAAATTAATTTTAATCTTTATATCTCATACAGTATAGACCATTTTTGTTGACAAGTGAAAACGATAAATTTGAGTCTAATTTCAATAATTTTTGCTTTAATCTATAAATATGCGTTTCGAGTGTGTGTGTGTTAATCTCGTTCGAAACTCCCCATATATTTGTTAATAAATCTCTCTTTAATAACTCTATATTCTTTTTATTAAAGAAATAAATTAATAAATTATTTTCTTTTTCAGTCAAATGTTCTGTAATACCTGTCTCTATGTTTGAAATAATTTTTTTTGATGGCGAAAAAATCATATGATCCATTAAATATTTATTTGTGTTATCTAACTTATCATTTGTTCTAATATTATCTAAATGATTTAATAGAGAGATTAATCTGAAAGGTTTTTTTAATAAAAATATTTTATCTTTTGCAAAAAATGAATTTTCAAAATTATGTTCGTAATAGCCAACGATATTACTATGATTATTGTTAATTTCAAAAATATCATAAAATTTTTTTTGATCTTCATTGATAAGATTTAAATTTATGATGCAGGTGTCAAATTTTTTTTTATTTAAAATTTCAAACATTTCTGAATTATTATCAGTAACAGAAACTTTAAAATTATTATGATTAGTTATTTGATAATCAAGAATTGAGTTTAAAAGTTTTTCTTTTTCATATATTAATATTGAATATTCTTTTTTCAATGAAGTCACCACTAATTAAAAAATAGAAATAAATATTTCATGAATAATATAACTTTAACAGTTAAAATAGAAAGAGCAATATCTGAACTTAGAAGAGGTGGGAAGCTTGTAATTTCTGATAATTATTCTGGTATTTCTGTTTTACTTTTTGCTGCTGAATTAATTGATAATAAAACAATTGAACAACTGAGTAACTTAGCTTTATCAAGACCAAATATTATAGTATCGAAAAATCGATGTAATGCTATTGGAATTAAGAATGCAAGTGGTCCTTGTTCAATTTTAATAAATAATACTTGGACTTTAGATGACATTTTATCGCTTTGTATGCCACTCACTGGTCATTTAATACCAAAGATTGAAGGCGCATTAACTGAAAGTAATGAAGGAATTGTATCGTCTTGTATTCTATTATTAAGACAATCAAGACTTCTCCCAGCAGGCTTGATGACAGTAATCTCAAATGTTTCGATAGAAAATGTTAATAAATGGGCTTTTGATAAAAATCTTATTAATGTGGATGTGTCTGATATAAGATCTTATGAAAAAATAAAAGCTAATAATTTAAATATGGCTGTCAAAGTAAAAGTACCTATTTCATATACTGAAAATTGTGAAATTATTATTTTCAGACCCAAAGATGGTGGAAACGAACATTTTTGTTTAGTTTTTGGAAAAAACAGGACATTAACAAAAAATAATGCTTTACTAAGAATTCATAGTCAATGTATTACAGGTGATGTACTTGATAGTCTTAAGTGTGATTGTGGCCAACAATTAAAAGAATCTATTAAAATTATGGCGGAAGCTGATGAAGGTATTTTGATTTATTTAGCTCAAGAAGGAAGAGATATTGGACTATTAAATAAACTTCGAGCCTACTCCTTACAAGATAATGGAATGGATACAGTTGAAGCTAATGAAGACTTAGGATTTAACGACGATGAAAGATTGTATTATCCCGCCAAAGAAATTTTATCTCAACTTAATATTAAGAATGTTGAACTGATTACAAATAATCCAAAAAAAGTTGAGCATTTAAAAAATTTAGGAATTAATGTAACTAAGCGAATACCTATAAAGATTTATCCCAATAAACATAATAAAAAATATCTTGAGACTAAAAAGAAAAAATCTGGTCATATACTATAATCAGACTTGTCTTTCGCCAAATAATAGTGAGCCAATTCTAACTGAGGTTGCTCCAAACTTAATTGCATCTTCATAATCACTACTCATACCCATAGATAATTCTGACAAGTTATTCCTATATGCTATTTTTTGCAATAAAAGAAAATGCATTGATGGTTCTTCAATTATCGGTGGTATACACATTAATCCGACTATAGGTAAATTTAAGTCTTTAATACAATAATTTATAAATGTATCTGCTTGCAAGGGATCTATCCCACTTTTTTGTGGCTCATTACCAGTATTTATTTGAATATAAAAACTTTTGGTTTTAACTTTATCATGAAAGTTTTTAGCTATTTCCATTGCTAATTTTTCTCTGTCTATTGTTTCAATAACATCAAAGAAGTTGAGAGATTGTTTGACCTTATTAGTTTGAAGTGGTCCTATTAGCCTTAATTCTAGCTCTTTATTATTGTCTAGTCTTTTTTGCCATCGAGTAATTGCCTCTTGCACTCTATTTTCACCAAAAATTTTTTGGCCACATGCAAGTGCTTTGTCAATCTTATAATTATCCTGTTTTTTTGAAACCGCTACCAATTTAGGTGTTTTCTGTTTTGAAAATAAGCTAGCTTTGTGTGTATCGTTTATTTTAGTTAATATTAACTCATAGTTTTTTTTTATAATATCCAAGATAATAAATCCCTAAACTATAGTTTTGTTAAAATTTAAGTTTTATAGATTACATAATGTTGTATAAATGTCACATTAAAACAAAAAAGTGATATATTTGTCATTACATACTAGTTTTTATAGTTGCTTTAGTATAAAAGTTAATTTCAAAGCATTTCTAAGGTAGAAATGTTCTTTAACCGTTTTCTTAAAGAAAACATATTATAAGGGGATACGCAATGCGTAAATTACTTTTAGGTACAACTGCTTTAGCTGCTGCTGCTGCTCTTTCAGCAAACGCTGCGTTAGCAGATGTTTCAATTTCTGGTTACTACGAGTGGAAATATCAGTCAACTAGCGCTGATGTAACTTCTCAAGATGGAACTACATTTGGTAGTGATTCAGAGATTGCATTTAAATTTACAAATAAAACTGATTCAGGTTTAGATCTTGGCTTAACTGTTGAAATGTATTCAGACGGTGACGAAGCTGATAACACAGATGAGGCATCACTTTCAATTGCAGGTGGTTTTGGTAAAATAGTTCTTGGCCAAAATGACGGAGTTGGTGACAACTACGGTGTTGCAAGTACAGACTTACCTGCAGAAGAAATATACACAGGTGTTGCTAAAAATGCTGATATGGTCCTAGTAAATGCTGATATTAATGGACTATCTGGTGATTCAAACAAAGTTTCATATCACTTGCCTGCAATGGGTGGTTTAACAGCTGGTATGTCTTTTATGAATTCTGGTGCAGCAGGTTCTACTGACTCAACAGAATTTGGAGCTAAATATTCAATGGATGCTGGTGGAGCTGCCGTAACTATAGGTTACGCAACAGGTACAACTGAAGCAGCATCACAAGACACAGATACATCAGTTATTGGTGTTAAGGTCTCTTCTGGCAACATAACTGCAGCTGTATCTCAGGCAACATACGAACGTGCTGCTGTAGCATCTGTAACCGGTAACAATAACGTTTCAAAAGCGTATAGTGTTACTACTGCAGCTATAGATCAAGCAGACGAAGAGTCCATAGGTGCTGCTGTATCATTTAAAGTAAATGATGCTACAACTGTGACTTTACACACTGCAGAAACTGACGATGGTATAAAAACTGAAAGCTACTCAAACTCAGGTATCGAGATTGCTTATACAATTGCATCTGGTCTAACTGCTTACATAAACGTAGAAGACTATGACTACAAAAAGGGTACCGGTAGCGCTGGAGCAGATAATGCTGGAACAGCGTCAAAGCTTACGATTAAAGCAACATTCTAATTGCTTTACTTAATCTATTTAAAGGCGGCTTCGGTCGCCTTTTTTTATTTTTTTTATTAATTATATGATGTATTGTGAAATACTGATAAAAGATTATCGTAATACCAAAAAGGATAATTTATGACTAAGAATGTTCTATTAGCATTTATTTTAATTTTGATTTCAGCTTGCTCAACAAATAATTCAATATCTCAAAATCCTATGACTAATGAAAAAGGGAAAGCTGGTTTATTTTCTAAAGACTCAGAAAAAGGTATTTCATTATCAGACATTCTTAATCAAAAAGCCTCCTCTGGGAATAATGTCAATGTTAATGGATATTTATGGAGAGCATCCTTAGATGTATTATCTATTGCACCTTTGATATCAACAGATGCCTTTGGTGGAACAATCATAACTGATTGGTATGTTAAAGAAAATATTAAAGATAAACGAATAAAAATTACCGCTTATGTAAAAACAAGTGAATTAAGATCAGATGGTATAGAGGTAAAAGTGTATGTTCAAAAACTTACAAATAATGTTTGGTCTGACACTATTACAGATAATAATTTGGCTTTAAAAATCGAAAATACTATTTTAAACGAAGCAAGAAATTTACGAATTAGAGCAAATAAATAAATATCATTATGAAATATAATCCGTCTGTAATTGAAAAAAAATGGCAAAAAAAGTGGTCTGAGCTAAACACTTTTAAAGCCGAAATTGATTATAAAAAACCTAAATATTATGTATTAGAAATGTTTCCATATCCTTCTGGAGCGATCCATATGGGACATGTAAGAAATTATACTTTAGGCGATCTAGTTGCACGATACAAAAAAGCTCAAGGTTTTAATGTTCTTCATCCGATGGGTTGGGATGCATTTGGGTTACCTGCAGAAAACGCTGCTATAGAAAATAAAACTCATCCCTCTAAATGGACAAATTCTAATATTGAAAATATGAAGATACAATTAAAGCAAATGGGCTTATCATATGATTGGGAAAAAGAATTAAGCACATGTGATCCAGATTACTATAAATTTGAACAAAAAATGTTTTTAGATTTCTATAAATCCGGAATTGCTTATAAAAGGGAAACCTTAGTTAATTGGGATCCAGTTGAAAATACAGTATTGGCAAATGAACAAGTTGTTGACGGTCGAGGCTGGAGATCTGGAGCTGAAGTTAAAAAGAAAAAAATGAAAGGATGGTTTCTTAAAATTTCAGATTTTGCAGATGAATTACTCAATGAAATTGATAATTTAAATGGATGGCCTGAAAAAGTAAAAACAATGCAAAAAAATTGGATTGGAAAAAGCAATGGAGCTATAATTAAATTCTCCTTAGACGATTCATCAGAAAATATATCCATTTTCACAACAAGACCCGACACAATCTTTGGAGCAACTTTTATTGCGATATCACCTCAACATCCGCTTTCAATAAAAATTTCAAAGAAAGATTCAAAAGCAACTGACTTCATTACATTTTGTGAAAAAAATTCAACCAAAGAAGCTGATTTAGAAAAAGCTGAAAAATATGGATACGACACAAATCTAACTGTCTCTCATCCTTTTAAAAAAGATGTTAAGTTAAAAATTTTTATTGCTAACTTTATTTTGATGGATTATGGAACTGGAGCAATTTTTGGCTGTCCTGCACATGATCAAAGAGATTATGATTTTGCAGTAAAATATTCTTTAGATATTATACCTGTAATAAAAACGAAAGAAAGTCTACCTTTTGTAGGTGATGGTGTTCATATAAATTCAGAATTTTTGAATGGTTTAAATACCCATGATGCCATCAAATCATGCATAGAAAAATTATATGAATTAGAAATAGGCGAAGAAAAAATAACATTTAGAATACGCGATTGGGGTGTTTCTCGACAGAGATATTGGGGATGCCCCATACCTATAATATTTTGTAACAATTGTGGTGAGGTGCCAGTACCAGAAGATCATTTACCAATAACACTACCAGAAGATATTAATTTTGATATAACAGGAAATCCATTAGAAAATCATCCAACTTGGAAACACACTCAATGTCCCAAATGCAACAAGAATGCAACTCGAGAAACAGATACATTTGATACATTTTTTGAATCTAGTTGGTATTTTGCAAGATTTACTGATTTAAATCCTTCAAGTGCTTTTACCAAAGAAGCAATTAAATATTGGATGCCTGTTGATCAATATATTGGTGGAGTTGAACATGCAGTTATGCATCTTCTGTATTCAAGGTTTTTTATGAGAGCTTTAAAACATATAAACGTCCTAGATATTGAAGAGCCTTTTACTTCTCTCCAAACACAAGGAATGGTGTGTCACCAAACCTTTAAAACGAAAGAAGAAAAATGGGTGTTTCCCAAAGATATAACTAAAAAGGGTAATGAATACTTTCATTTAAACACAAATGAGTCTGTTATTGCTGGAAGAGTTGAGAAGATGAGCAAATCAAAAAAAAATGTAGTTGACCCTCAGCAAATAATAGATGACTTTGGTGCAGACACTGCGCGCTTTTTTATGTTATCTGATTCACCTCCTAATAGAGATATGGAGTGGTCTGACTCAGGAGTAGAAGGTTCTTGGCGTTTTTTAAATAAACTTTGGAAATTTGTAAAAAATTTACCTAATAAAAACAATCTAGATAAACTGCCAAAAAATATTTCTTTACAAAACAAGAAACTATTATCAGTTATGCACACTACAATTAAAGATGTTACAAAAGCAATTGAAGACTTTCACTTCAACATTGCAGTGGCTCAAATTAGAAATTTATTTAACGTTGTTTTTGCTCATAAAATTGAAAATGATGATGATGCTAAAGTTGTTCTTTTTGTAATAAATAGACTTCTTGTTTTAATTAATCCAATGGTCCCACATATTTCTGAAGAATTATGGTATAGTTTAGGTAATAAAAATTCAATTTCAAATGAAAGTTGGCCAAAAGTTGATTTAAACTACATTAAAAAGAGTAATGTAAAAATACCTATTCAAGTTAATGGAAAAGTACGAGCAGTTGTTGAAGTACCTATAGACTTAGATAAGAATGATATTGAAGAAATAGCTTTGAAGGAAGAAAATGTCTTAAAATTTTTGAATAAAAAACCAAAAAAAGTTATTATTATACCTAATCGTGTTGTTAATTTTGTGATTTGAATTGAGAATAAAATGTTTGTTTTTAAGAAATTGTTTTTTTCTACTTTAATCATATTAATTAGCAGCTGTGCTTTAAAAAATGTTGAAAATACTCAAAATATTAATAACTATTCAATTGAAATTGAAACACCCAATGATAAATATAACGTGTATTTTAAAGAAAGTTTAAAACGTTATTTTCAGATTAGTAATAATAAAAAAAAATACAAACTTAGTACAAAGATAACATTTGAGACTACAAATACATTGTCCGTTGGTGGTCAAAATATTCTAAAATCAACAAAAGCTAAAATTGATTATCGCTTAATAAATAAAAATACAAATGTCTTCAAATCTGGTTCCATAAATACTTTTCCAGCTTTGAGTTCTTCGTCAAATTCTTTTTATACACAGGAAAAAAATATCAATCACATTAAGGAAAGATTAACAAAAAGTTCAGCAAAATCTCTTTATAAACTTGTTAAAATTATCATAAGAAGATTAAGTTGAAAATAGATCCTTTTTTTTATGAAAATAATTTAAAAAACAACCTTGAAAACATAAACATAATTTTTTTGTATGGTAGTAACATTGGCTTAGTTGACCTTTTATATAAAAAAACTTTAAAACTTCTTAAAATAGATACAAATGATCCCTTCAATGTCTCAAAAATAGACGGTATTGAATTTAAAGATAATCCCACAGTACTTCATGACAATATAAATACTATGGGTATTTTTTCGGAAAAAAGGTTCATACTTTTAGATCTGATGCATATTTCTATAAATAAAAGTTTAGAAAGTATCATTTTAGAAACTGTCAAAACTGAAAATAATAATTATCTCCTTGTAATAAAAGCCACAAATTTAAAAATAAATTCGTTTATAAAATACTTTCAAAATATAAACAATGCTGTTCTAGTTCCTTGTTATGAAGAAAAAATAAATACTGTTTTTTCTAAATTATCTGATTTGCTTTTAAAGCATAAAATTAATTTTAAAGTAGAATTTGTAAAAAATTTAACTCTTAAGTTTAGTGCAAATTCACTAACTAATGAAATGGAACTTGAAAAACTAGATATCTTTTTAACCAACAACAAAAACGTTACTGAAAAAATGATTTTAGCTCTTATCTCAAGAAATGATGATATTGATTTTACTAAAATTATTGAAAATTGTTCAAATGGTAACTCCAGAGAAGCAATAACAATCTTCGAAAATATTTATGAAAACCAAACAACAAGTATGACTCTAATAAGGATGTTCTTTAATCACTTTAAATTAATTGAAAAAGTTTTATTACGTTTTGAGAATGATAAAAACTTGATCAAAATTATTGAAAATATTAAACCGCCAATTTTTTTCAAAAAAAAAGAGTTTGTAATTTTTCAATGCAAAGTGTGGAATTTAAAATTAATTAATATTATATTGGCTCGCTTAATTGAACTTGAACTAAAATGTAAATTAAATCATACAATAGAAAAAACTCTTATATCGCAGTTCATTTTATCAACTTCTGTTCTTGCAAGAAATAAAATTAATTCTTAAATTTTTCAATTATAAAGTTAAACTCTTCTAGATTTTTACATTCTAGCTTTATAGTTCCAGTTTTTTTTACATTGTCAAAATCAATGTTTATAGCTAATCCTATTATTTCTGTTAATTCTTTTTCTAAATTAATAATATCTATACTTTTAAATTTATTTTTTGGTGAATGTATGTTTCCCTTTTTTATGAGTTTTTCAATATCTCTAGAATTAAGTTTGTTCTTTAATATTATATCTAAATAAATATCAACATCTTTATGTCCTATAAGTGGTCGAACTTGACCAATAGTAAGTTTTTTTTCTAAAAGTAATTCTTTAGCCTTAACTGACAATGATAATAATCTAATAATATTTCCAATATAAGATCGTGATTTTCCAACTGCTTTTGAAATATCTTCTTGAGTATAATTATATTTGTCAAGAAGAGACTGATATCCTTCTGCTTCTTCAATAGGATTTAATTCAGATCTTTGAATGTTTTCAACTAAAGATAGTTCAGCAATTTTTTCATTATTTATATCATCTCTTATAATGGCTGGAATTTCATGTATTTTTGCTAATTGACATGCTCTCCACCTTCTTTCGCCAGCAATTAAAAAATATTCATTTTTATCTTTATTATTAGATTTTAGGATTACTGGTTGTATTATGCCCTGTTTTTTTATTGAATTTGATAAAGATTCAAGTTCATCTTTATTAAAAATTTTTCTTGGTTGCCATGGTCCAGGTTTGATAAACTCTACTGGTACCATTTTATAGTTATCAGTATTTCTTTCTACTTCTGCACCTAAAAGACTTGAGAGGCCACTTCCAAGGCCTATAGGCCTTGAACTTTTCTTTTGTTTCATTTTATATCTTTCTCTTGATTAATGATTTCACCTGCTAATGAAGCATATGCTTGGGATCCCGGACATGAAATATCATACATCAATACTGGCTGACCGTAACTGGGTGCTTCAGAAATTCTAACGTTTCTAGGAATTATAGTTTTAAAAACTTTATCATTAAAATGATTTTTAACGTCATTTGATACCATTTCACATATTTTATTTCTTTTATCATACATTGTTAGGAGTATACCTTGGAGAGTAATCTTATTATTAAAATTATTTTTGACTGACTCCAATGTTTTCATGAGTTGAGATAAACCTTCTAATGCATAAAATTCCGTTTGCAGAGGTACAATTAAACTTTTTGCCGCACATAAAGCATTCATTGTAAGCAAACCTAGAGAAGGTGGACAGTCGATAAATATGTAATCGTAAAACTCAACAATTTCTCTAATTGAATCACGAATTTTAAATTCTCTATTTTTTACATCAACTAATTCTTGTTCAAGAACTGAAAGATCCGGCGAAGTGGGAATAATATCTAATTTTGGAATCATAGTTTTTTTAATAGAAACATTAATGTTAACCTTGCCACAAATTATAGAATATAAATCTTTGTCTCTTTGATCATATTTTATGCCAAAGCCTGTACTAGCATTCCCTTGTGGATCCGAATCAATGATAAGTGTTTTTTTATCACAGGCAGCCATAGCTGTTGCCAAATTTATTACAGTGGTAGTTTTGCCTACACCACCTTTCTGATTTGCTATAGCAATTATCTGTGTAATTTTATTAATCATTTTTTAAAATTTATATTATCAACTTTACTTATATATAAAATTCTACCTTCTTTGTCTGTTATCGAAGGAAACTCTTCGAAACTAATTTTTTTTATTTTACTTAACTCAAAAATTTCAGAATAATAAGATTTTCCCTTTAAAAACAATAGCTTAGGAAATTGCTGTTTTTCTCCCAGTGATTTGTTTAAGAAGACATCTACATAATGAATTAGCTTTTTCAATGAAGCTAATGCTCTACAAGTAATTAAATCAACATTTATAAAGTCCAAGTCTTCAATTCTACAGTTATGAATAGTTATATCTGTTTCTGTTAACATTGCAATTTCTTTTAAAAAAACACATTTCTTATTATCTGATTCAACTAAATGGATATTTTTTTTACTCATTATTGCAAGCACCATACCCGGAAACCCAGCCCCAGAACCAAAATCTATTATGTTACCTTCTATATCTCTAATAAACTTATATAATTGTGCTGAATCTAAGAAATGTCTTTCCCAAGTATTTTCAATAGTATTTTTACTTATTAGATTGATTGACTTTTGCCATTTGATAAGAGTTTTCTGAAATAAGAATAATTTTTCATATGTTTCACGTGAAACAAATACATGCGAAATAAATTTTTCATATGTATCAATATTCGTTAACAACTTTGTAATTTTTCTCTCTTTTTAAATGTCTAAGAAGCAGCAAGGTGGCAGTTGGTGTAAATCCTGGAAGTTTTGATGCTTGAGCAACAGTCACAGGTTTGCTTTGTTGGAGAATTTCTTTTATCTCATTTGACAACCCCTTGATAAGGTTGAAATCAAAATCTATAGGAATTTTTATTTTATTCTCTTGCCTATACATTTTTATGTCTTCTTTTTGCCTTTTAAGATAGACATTATATATACAGTCTGTTTCTATTTGTGAATGTAATTCTTTTGGGATCATTTTTAAATCAGGCCAGATTTCAAAAAGATCTTTTATGTGATGTTTGCCAGACGATAAAATATCCTTTGGTGACCTTAAATTTCCAGTCCTTGTACTTGGTAAATTATACTTTTTTAACAAGCTTGGCCTTGCACTTAAGTTGTCTATGATTTTATATGAAATTTGTAAATTCTTTTTCTTTGCCTTCCAAAACTTTTCTCTTTTGGGGCCAATAATGTTGTATTTTAATCCTTTATCTGTTAGCCTCTGGTCAGCATTGTCAGATCTTAAAAGAAGCCTAAATTCTGCTCTAGATGTAAACATTCTGTAAGGCTCCGGCGCTCCTCTATTTATCAAATCGTCAATCATAACTCCGATATAAGCCTCTGATCTGTCAAGAGTAAACCATTTAGGATTAATGTTAAGGTTAATTGAAGCATTTATTCCTGCAATGAGTCCTTGAGCTGCTGCTTCTTCATATCCCGTAGTGCCGTTTATCTGCCCAGCGAAAAAAAGCCCTTTAATCTTTTTTGTCTCTAAAGTGTTCTTTAAGGCTCTTGGATCCATATAGTCGTATTCTATTGCATAACCATGCTGTTTTACTAAGGCATTTTCTAACCCAGGAATTGTTTTTAAAAATTCATTCTGAATTTTTTTCGGCAAACTGGTTGAGATGCCATTTGGATAAACTAGAGGACTATCTAAACCTTCTGGCTCAAGAAAAATTTGATGAGATTCCTTTTCAAAAAATCTACTAACTTTATCTTCTATGCTCGGACAATATCTTGGACCGGACCCTTGAATAGATCCTGAATAAACTGGAGACATATTTATGTTATCAGATATTATATTATGAGTATTTATATTAGTTCTTGTTATGCCACATTGAATTTGTTGAACTAATATTCTCTTAGTCATATAAGAGAAAGGTATTGGATAATTATCAGCTGACTGCATTTCCACTTTATTCCAATTAATACTAGATTTGAGCAATCTAGGTGGTGTTCCAGTTTTTAGCCTACCAATTGGTAAATTTAATTTTCTAATTTTTTCTGATAGATGATTTGATGGTTCATCTCCTATTCTGCCTGCTTGTATTCTATCATTTCCAATATGTATAACTCCCCCTAAAAAAGTTCCTGTTGTTAGTACTACTGATTTGCTTTTTATAGAAATATCATTATCTAAAACAACATTTTTAATAACATTATCGACGATTGTGAGATCTTTTACAGTTCCCTCTACAATTGTTAAGTTTTCATGTAATTCCAACAAATTTGAAATAGCTTTTTTGTATAGCTTTCGATCTGCCTGTGATCTTGGTCCATGCACCGCTGGTCCTCTAGAGCGATTAAGCATTCTGAATTGAATTCCAGAAACGTCTATTGCTCTAGCCATTAACCCATCAAGTGCGTCAATTTCTCTAACAAGGTGTCCTTTACCTAGACCACCTATAGCTGGATTACAAGACATTTCACCAATAGTGTCAATTTTCATAGTTATTAAAACAGTTTTGGCACCCATTCTTGATGAGGCAGATGCAGCTTCAACACCAGCATGGCCTCCTCCAATTACTACTACATCAAAATTTTTTAGGTTTGTTATCAAAATTTATTTACCAATACAAAAACTACTGAATATATCATCTAAAATTTCTTCCACGTCAATGATATTTGTCATACTTCCAATTTCTTTTGCAACTATTCTTAAGCTCTCAGATGCTATTTCAGGATTGATGTTTATGTCAAATTTCTGCATGTCGTTTAAAACATATATGGATCTTTTTATTGCCTCTATATGCCTCTTTCTTGTAAGCAAAGCATCTTGTTTAGGAGCTAAGGACTTTAAATGACTAACAATTGCGTTAATTAGATTGTCAATCCCTACATTTTCTTTAACAGAAATATTATGTATACCTTTATTAGATAGTGTTTTCAAATCTGATTTTGTGTGTACTAAAAACTTTTTACATGTTGATTTAAGTTCCGGATAAGAAAAATCTTCGTTGTCAGACAGAATAAGGATTATATCAGATAATTTCGCTTTTTCTAAGGCTCTTTTAACTCCAATTTTTTCTACTTCAGATTTTGTACGTCTTATACCAGCAGTATCATTTAAAATGACAGGATACCCTTCAAAATCCATAATAACTTCTATAATATCCCTTGTTGTTCCAGCTTCTTCAGATACGATGGCAACCGTTTTATCTGATAAATAATTTATAAGAGAGCTTTTTCCTACATTAGGGCGACCTAAAAGAGTAATAACAAATCCATTTCTTATTCTTTCTCCGTAACTACTATATTTCAAAGAATTTTTCATATCTTCCATTATTTTTATTACTTTAAGATTAAAAATTTGCTCTAACTCTGTCGGAAGTTCTTCATCTGAAAAATCAATAAGGGCTTCTAGCTTTGACAACAACCAAATAACTTCTTCTCTCCATGTATATATTTTGCTAGATAGAGCCCCTTCATACTGAGACATAGATATCTTGAATTGATTTTCTGTTTCTGAGTTTATTAAATCATTTAAACCCTCAGCTTGAGTAAGGTCTAAAATTCCATTTAAAAATGCTCTTTTTGTAAACTCACCTCTATTAGCTATCCGAAATCTTTTTGTTCTAGAAAGAACGTTATATATTTTTTTCTCAATAACTGTGCTTCCATGAATGTGAAACTCCAAAACATCTTCCCCAGTTACAGTGTTTGGACCAGGAAAAAATATTATTAGAGAATTATCAATGATATTATGATTTTGATCATAAATTTTTCTGAGAGAAGCCACACGTGGATACGTTGGTTTGAATGAGAAAATTTTAGGTATTTTTTTTGTTTCGCTTCCAGAAACCCTAATAATTTTAATTGCACTTTTTT
>CACBMD010000006.1 GCA_902539895.1 uncultured SAR116 cluster alpha proteobacterium | reverse complement strand
CGTAATCTTTATTTTTTTTAGTCATATTTTTGAAATCTTACAAGTTTTACTTATTTTGGTTTAAGTTCATATATTAATATATATCCATAAAAAAACTTGTCATTAGTGAAAACATATTTAAGTTAAGAAATTGTATTGTGCCGCCATAGCTCCAGCGGTAGAGCGCGTCATTGGTAATGACGAGGTCACTGGTTCAAATCCAGTTGGCGGCACCATTTTAACTAAAGTTTTAAATTAAAATTCTCTTAAAGAGCCTGATAATTTCTTCTCAATAGCATTTATTAAGTCAGCACTAATTTCTTCTAATGCGGAATCAGTAAATGTTTCTTGAATAGGTTGAATTGTTACTTTAATTGCAATAGATTTCATATGTTGAGGAATTTTTTCACCCCTATATATATCAAGTATTATAACGTCAGTTATTAAATCTTTGTTAACGGATTTAACAATCTGACATATTCTTTCAGATTGTATATCTTCACCGATAAGAAATGCAAATTCTCTTGTAACTGGTTGCAAATTAGATATTTTAAGCATTGGTCTAGAAATTTTATTCCTTTTTGGCAATGGTATGTTCTCATAAAATATTTCAAAACTAATTGCTGATTTATTTAATCCAAAAGCATCCCCTATTTCAGGATGAATTTCACCAAAATTAGCTATAATATTTTGGCCAATTTTAAAAACTGCACTTCTGCCTGGGTGAAAATACGCTGGAGCTTCGTCAAAAATTTTCAGACTATTTTTAGGAACACCTATTGTGTCCAATACCTTAATTACATCAAGTTTAATATCGTAGAAATCAAATTTGACAGCTTCTTTTTGCCAATCTTTTTTAATTCTGTCACCATATCTTATTCCAGTGATTGTGCTTATTTGTTCATCAGGACTATCACCCTTAAAAATTGGTCCAATTTCAAAAAAGGAGAAATCTTGAGCCCCTATATTTACATTCTTTTGCACTGCTAATAATAGATTAGGAATGATTGAAGGTCTCATATCCGTCAATTCTGAAGAGATCGGGTTAACCAAACTTAAAGATGATCCGCCTCCATTGAATTGTTCAGCTATTGCCTTATTTAGAAATGAAAAAGTAATTACTTCATTATAACCCCTACTTGCTAGTGTTCTTGAAGCAAAAAAAGCTTGACGATGCTTAATATTCATTGCTGGCTTTGCAATATAATTATTTCTTGGTAATTTTATTGTAGGTATTTTGTCATACCCATTTATTCTGATTATTTCTTCAACAATATCTGCAATACCATCTATATCTGGTCTCCAACTAGGAGATGTTATTTCCCAAAAATTTTCTACAGAGACAATTTTAAAACCCAATTTTTCTAAGATTGATTTAGATAATTCATTTTCAATTTTTACGCCTGTTAGTTGATAAATAATGTTTGGATCAAACTTAATTATTTTGTTTTTTTGTTCTAATTTAAAATTAACAATTTTACTAATTTTCCCTCCGCAAATCTTGTTGACCATTGCGGCTGCATAATGCATTACAGTTTCTGGGGAGTTGTAATCTAGACCTCTTTCAAATCTATATCTAGCGTCGGAATTTAAGTTTAATTTTCTACCAGTGTTCGCTATTGAAACTGAGTCGAAAATAGCAGCCTCTAAAAACATTCTTGTTGTAGTTTCGGTTACTCCTGTTCTTTCTCCACCCATTATACCAGCTAAATCATCAACACTTTCCTCATCAGAAATAACAAGCATATTATCATCTAAATCGTAAGTATTTCCATTGAGTGCAGAAAACTTATCACCTTTTTTTGATTTTGAAATTTTAAGAATTGTACCTTTAATCTTATCTATATCATATGCGTGTAGAGGTCTTCCAATATCTATCATAATATAATTTGTTATATCTACAATAGAACTTATTGGTCTTTGATCAACAGCTATTAATCTGTTTTTAAGCCATAATGGGGATTCGTCATTTTTCAAATTAGTAAATGATCTTCCAAAAATCTTAGGACAAAGATATTTTTCATCCTCATCCAAATCAACGTGCCAATTTATAATACTCTCAAACTCACCATCATTGAATATAACATCTAATTCCTTTAAATTTCCTTTTCCGGCAGCTGCTAAATCTCTGGCGATACCTCTTACACCTAAGCAATCGCTTCTATTGGGGGTTATTTCAATTTCTATAATTGGGTCATTTAAATCCAGAATATCTGAAACTGACAAACCGAGTTCAGATGAACTTTCTAGTTCGATTATACCGTTATGATTTTCAGATAAAGTTAACTCTTTTTCTGAACATAACATACCAAAAGATTCTTCTCCCCTAATTTTTCCTTTCTTTAATTTTAAATTTAGACCAGGAATAAATGTTCCTATATTTGCAAAAACACTTTTCATACCTAACTTGACATTAGGAGCTCCACAAACAACATCAAATGTATTTTTCCCGTCAAATACCTTACAAAGATTAAGTTTATCTGCATTTGGGTGTTTTTTTACTTCTATGATTTCTACTGATATAAAATTTTTTAAATCCTGAGCTAAATTAACAACTGAAGCAACCTCCAAACCAAGTTTTGGGAGTGTTTCCAAAATCTCTGATAAATTTTTATCAGTTTCTAGATGATCTAGTAACCATTTCCATGTAAATTTCATGAAAAGACACCATTCAAACCAGAGTGTAAGCTTGGATTGTCAACAGGTATAAATCCATAATGTTTTAGCCATCTAAGATCACTATCATAAAAAGGTCTTAAATCAGGAATTCCATACTTTAACATAGTTAGTCTTTCTAAACCCATTCCAAATGCAAATCCTTGATACTTTGAGGGATCTATCCCAACACCTTGTAAAACTCTAGGATGAACCATACCTGATCCTAGAATTTCTAACCAATCTTCACCTTCACCCATCACTAAGCTTCCATCATTTTCTTTTTTACAACCAATATCCACCTCTGCTGATGGTTCTGTAAAGGGGAAATAGCTTGGTCTAAAACGAACTGGTAAATTGTTTTCGTTAAAATAAGTTCTACAAAATTCTATTAAACAACCTTTTAAATGACCCATATTGATATTCTTACCAAGTACTAAGCCTTCACATTGATGAAACATTGGAGAATGGGTAGCATCATGATCAGATCTATATGTTCTTCCAGGTATAATATACCTAATTTCTTCAAAATTTTTGAAATCTATTTTTTCCATTGTCCTAATTTGAACTGGACTTGTATGAGTTCTTAATACTTTCCTTTCTCCTTTAATATCTGGTTGAAGATAAAACGTATCATGCTCTTGACGTGCTGGATGTTCTTCAGGAATGTTCAATGCAGTAAAATTGTAATAATCACTTTCGATATCAGGACCATCAACAATCGAAAAACCCATATCTGCAAAAATAGCACATAATTCTTCTATAGTTCTTGAAAGAGGGTGCAAATTACCTATTTCAGTCTCATAGGGTGTAAGAGAAATATCTATTTTTTCTGAATTAAGTTTTTCTTTTAAATGTTCTTTTTTGAAAAAATTTTTTTTATCTAAAACTAATTCATTTATTTGGTTCTTTATGTCGTTTAAATAAGCTCCAATTTCTTTTTTTGTTTCTATATCATAATCTCTTAAATTCCTTAAATATAGGGTAATAGAACCTTTTTTACCCAAAGAATTAACTCTAATATTTTCAAGTTCAGATGATGATTTGGAATTTTGTATACTTATTTTGGTATTATTTAATAAGTTTTGAAGATCATCCTTTAGTTCAGAAATCATATTTTTATTAAAAACCTAATTTAATGAATTTGCAATAATCTATATTACTTATTGAAAATATTAAATATCAAGCCGAAGCAGACTTGGCTATTGAAACTAATTCTTCAAACGCTAGTGGTTCATAAACTGCTAAATCTGATAGAATTTTTCTATCTATTTCAATGCCAGCTAACTTAAGCCCATTCATAAACAGAGAATAATTTAATCCATGTAATCGAGTGCCTGCATTAATTCTTTGTATCCAAAGACCCCTAAAATTGCGCTTCTTATTTCTACGATCCCTGTACGCATATTGACTTGCTTTTTCAACAGCCTGAGTTGCTACAGTAAATAAATTTTTTCTAGCTCCATAATAACCTTTTGCAGCCTTAATAACTTTTTGGTGTCTAGCATGAGTAGTAACACCTCTTTTTACTCTAGCCATTGTTAACTCCTTTAAGCGTAGGGTATAAATTGCTTGACAATTTTTGCATCGGATTCGTTAAGTATCATCGTGCCACGAGCTTGTCTTTTCATTTTTTGAGATCTTTTACGAAGGTTATGACTAAGAAAGGCTGGGCTACCTTTAACCTTACCTGATGAAGTAAGACTAAATCTTTTTTTTGCGCCACTTTTTGTTTTTAGTTTAGGCATAATATTCTCTCAATAATTCAATAGTTTTAACAAAGCTTATACATAAGCTAAATAAAGTTAGCAACATAAAGTTTTATTTTATTATCAATAATATTATCTCTGCTATTTGGGTGCTAATATCATTACCATTTGTCTACCTTCTAACTTTGGTAATGTTTCAACTTTACACAACTCTTCGGTATCATCTTTAACTCTATCTAACACAGTAGCACCCAAAGTATGATGAGCCATTTCTCTACCTCTGAACCTTAGAGTTATCTTTACTTTATCTCCATTTTCAATAAATTTTTTAACTTGTTTCATTTTTACAAAAAAGTCATTATTATCTATATTAGGTCTTAATTTAATTTCTTTTACATCAATAACCTTTTGCTTTTTTCTAGCTTCATTCTTTCTTTTTTGAGCTTCATATTTAAATTTACCATAATCAAGAATTTTACAAACAGGTGGATCTACATTTGGTTGGATCTCAACTAGATCTAGGCTTAAATTTTCTGCTATCTCAAGTGCTTCATTTATGGATATTACGCCTAGTTGCTCCCCATCTGCACCAATACAACGCACGCTATCAGCTCTTATTAAATCATTAATCCTGGGCCCGTCTTGACTTGCTGATGTATTATTTATTCCAACTATATGAATATCTCCTTTGTAGTTTAAATTTCAATTAGTATTACAACATTTTATAGAAATTTGTTATTAAATTTCAAAAAATTAGTTAACAAAGCAACAATTGGTTCCAATTTAATTATCCAACAAATCAGGAGGGGTGGATTTATTAACAATATTTTCTAAAAATTCATTTAAAATCAATAATTCCTGTTTTTTTGAGCCTAAATATCTAACAGCTACGCTTTTATTTTCTTGTTCTTGTTTACCTATAACTAAAATGATTGGAATAGCTTGATTAGAGTGTTCCCTAATTTTGTAACCAATTTTTTCATTTCTTAAGTCTATTTCACACCTAATACCATTTTTATCTAATTTATTTTTAATCTCATATATATAATCATTAGTTGAATCAACTATAGAACACACCATAACTTGTATGGGAGAAAGCCATAATGGCATTCTTCCTGAATATTGTTCGATTAAAATACCAATCCATCTCTCTAAAGACCCTAAAATTGCTCGATGTAGCATTACAGGATGTTTTTTATTTCCGTCAACATCTACATAATATGCGCCTAACCTTTCTGGTAAAACAAAATCCACTTGAAGAGTTCCACATTGCCAATCTCTTCCAATTGCATCTGTAAGTACAAATTCAAGTTTTGGGCCATAGAATGCACCTTCTCCAGGATTTAAGGTAAAGCTAATATCTGTAGCTTCTATTGCAACTAAAAGTGCTTTTTCAGCTTTATCCCAAGTGGTGTTGTCTCCAGCACGAATTTTAGGTCTATCAGAAAATTTAACCTTTAATTCTGCAAAACCAAAATCTTTATAAATTTTTTGGAGTAAATCACAAAATTTAACACATTCTGATGTGATTTGAGAATTCATACAAAAAATGTGAGCATCGTCTTGAGTAAATTGCCTTACCCTCATAATACCATGCAAAGCTCCTGAAGGTTCATTGCGGTGACAGGATCCAAACTCTGCCATTCGAATAGGAAGATCTTTATACGATTTTAAACCTTGTTTATAGATTTGGACATGACCAGGGCAATTCATAGGTTTTAAAGCAAGCACCTTATCATCGTCACCTTTAGCCATAAACATGTGATCTTGAAATTTATCCCAATGCCCTGATTTTTCCCACAAAGATCTATCTATGACTTGAGGTGTTTTCACTTCCTCATATGTTTTACTTAATCTCCTTCTCATATATGACTCAATTTCAAGGTAAATTGACCATCCTTTTTTGTGCCAAAAAACTGATCCAACAGCTTCTTCTTGGAGATGAAATAAATTTAACTCTTTTCCTAATTTTCTATGATCTCTTTTCTCAGCCTCTTCAATCATGTAAAGATAATCTTTTAAATCTTTATCATTAAAAAAAGCAGTTCCATAAATTCTTTGTAAGACATCGTTCTTGCTATCACCTCTCCAATATGAACCTGCTAATTTGGTAAGCTTGAAGGAGTGGCCAAGTTTTTTTGTTGAACATGTGTGGGGACCTCTACATAAATCTAGGAATTTTCCTTGCCTGTAAAATGTAACTGTTTCATGCTCTGGAATAGCTTTCACTAATTCCAATTTAAATTTTTCATTGCTTTTTTTAAAATGATCTATTGCTTTTTCTCTTGACCAAACTTCTCTTGAAATTTTTTCGTCTCTGTCAACGATTTCATGCATTCTTTTTTCAATAATTTCTAGATCAGATAAAATAAATTTCTTTTCTCTATAAAAATCGTAGTAAAAACCATTTTCAATAGAGGGGCCTATAGTAACTTGCGTTTCAGGGAACAATTCTAGAACTGCTTCTGCCATAATATGTGCAGCATCGTGTCTTATAACATCCAATGTTTCTTTATTTTTTTTTGTCAAAATTGAAATTTTACTATCTACTTCAATAGGCCTATCTAAGTCCCATAGTTCACCATTTACTATTGAAACTAGGGCGTCAGATTTAAGTTTTTCTGAGATGTCATTTGCAATTTCAGCAGAAGTTACTGGTTTATTATATTGTTTTTTATCATTACTGGGGAGGGTAATTGTAATCATTATATTATTTTATAATTTTAATTTTAATTTTAAATATTATTATATCACTAACTGTTTATTTTATATTCTGCAATAGATTGTTTATATAATGATAAAGTTAAATTACACATTTTATCATGGTTAAAATTTTTAGACACGAAATTTTTGGCGAATTCACCTATCTTCTCTCTCTTTTGCTGCTTTAAAGATAAAGCATATGAAATTTTTTCTGATAGACTTTCTACTTTTAAAGGCTCTGCTAAAAATCCTGTTTTTCCGTCAATTATCGTTTCTGACGCTCCACCATGGTCGAAAGCAATCGGTATTTTCCCTAAAGCTTGCGCTTCTAAAACTATTCTTCCAAATGGTTCAGGAGTTAATGATGGCATAATAATTAGGTCACCTAATATCATAGCAGCTTGTATATCCCTAGTAGAGTTAATAAGTCTTATTTTGGTTTCTAACTTTGATTGGATAATTTTATTTATTAAATTTTTTTGAAATTTTTTATTACCATCACCAGCTCCAATCAAAACACATTGAAAATCATTTTTAACATTTGATAAAGCTTTTATAAGAATTTGGTAACCTTTCCACATCACTGGTCTTGCTGCCATAATTATAACAGGAACATTATCTTTTAAATTTAAATGCTTTGATTGAGCTATTATTCTGGCAGGATTTATTTTGTTTGGATCAAATAGATCTAAATCAACACCTCTATGAATAATTTTAATTTTACCACTTACTTTTGGAAAATAAGTTTTTATACTTTCTTCAATATGCTTTGAAATAGCAATTATGGTATTACCTTTAGTTAAAATACTATTATAAAATTTTTTAAATACATTAGATTTTCTAAACCTCATATGTACTGAAGTAATAATTGGAATATCTAATATTACTCCCAGTGGCACACCAATCCATGCAGGCGCTCGAGAACAAAAATGAATTAGATCTACGTTTTCGTTTTCTAAAATTCTCTTCAACTCACTCCTAATTTTTGGCCATTTTAATGGGTTTTTAGTAGCTACATCAAGATCATAGTGGATACCGCCATATCTTGTTATTTGAGAAACCATATGTCCCCCAGAGGAAATAACAATTGATCTAAAATTATTTTCAACTAGTGCTTTAGAAATCTCTACAACTCCTCGTTCCACGCCACCAGTATTTAATGCTGGTAAAATCTGGGCTATAGTATATTTATTTTTATTCATTTTATTGACCTTTAATCAAATGGATTTTTAAATGACCAAATTTATTAACAGATTAAATAATAACACATTAGCATATAACCAATTAATAGGAAAAAATGCAGGTATTGTATTCTTAAGTGGTTTTAACTCAGATATGCAAGGTAAAAAAGCATTATATATAGAAAAATGGGCAAAAGATAATAATCATAGCTTTTTAAGGTTTGATTATTCGGGTCATGGCCAATCGTCAGGATCGATTAACAGAACGTGTTTTTCTGATTGGTACCAGGATGCTGAGTATTTAATTAATAAACTTACTCAAGGCAAACAGATTTTAATTGGATCATCAATGGGTGCATGGGTTATGCTAATGTTAGCAAAACGAATTCCTCAAAAAATTTCTGCAATCATAGGTTTAGCTCCAGCTCCAGATTTCCCTAAACTTTTGATATGGGACAAAATGAAAAAAGGTGAGAAAAGAAAATTAATAAGAAATAAAATGACAACTATGAAATATAAGGATGGATCAAAAAACTATTTTTCATATAAATTGATTAAAGACAGTTTTAAAAATCTTACGTTATTAGAAAGCATATATTTCAATGGTCCTATTTACTTATACCATGGTATGGCTGATGATGCTGTTCCATATGATTTGAGTATAAAAATAATTAACACTTTTGCAGGAACAAAAGATGTTAAATTATTGTTGGAAAAAGGTGCAGGACACAGATTATCTGAACCACATCAATTAAAAAATATAACTGATATTATTCAAGAAATAAAAACAAAAATATAGTTAAGCATCTATTTTTTGATAGTTTTCATGTGGGTTAAGCCCAACCATTTGATCCTTCAATAATGTTTTAAATGAAGGTCTTGACTTAATTTTAAAATACCATTCTCTTATGTTCTCGTAACTTTTTAAATTTAATATCCCTAAATAATCTAAAACTGAAAAATTTGCTGCAGCTAGAAAATCTAAATAAGTTAATTCATCTTTAATAAAATAATTTTTATTGTTTAGTAAGTAATTGAAATATTGAATGTGAAAATCCAAATTGTTAAGGGCTGCTCTTATATTTTCGCTATTAGGAGTAAAATTATCTACTATCCTTGAAAATACTTTTTCATAAATAATTGGATCAAAGACTTCTTTTTTAAAAAATATGTCAAACCAATGAACTAATCTATTTATTTCAGCTTTTTCTTTATAATCATCGACAAATAAATCAGGTCTTGATTGAAGATCCCTGATGTATTCAATACAAGCATTCGCTCCAATTACTGGAAAGTTTTCTTCATTAATTAAAACTGGCAAATGACCAGCTGGATTAAGCTGTAGAAAATCCTTTTGTGGTTTCCAATAATTTTCTAGCTGAGTCTGATATGATATTTTATGTTCTTCTAAAATAAGTCTAATATATCTTGAAGATGAACATAAGTAATAGTGATAAAGAGTAATCATTTTTCAAATTTTTTTTCAAGAAGAAGTTGTCACTTTAAAGGTAATAAGTTTATACAGTGTTTTTTTAGCTCCTTAACAATAAGTTCACCATATGTTAAGCCACATTGTGCGTTAATAATTAGATCATTACTACTTAATTTTAAAAAATCAAATTCTTTGTAGTAGTTATATTAACCTGAAACAAAACATATAGAATCATTTTTTAGCATAGCAATTTCTAAACCTCTTTTAACTAGTATTTTACCAAAACCTTTTCCTTGAAAAAATTATTAGCTGCTAAAGAGCCTAGAAGTGGGAAATAAATATTGCATAATAAAATTCTGGGAAAGGTATAGTACAAGTTATAGTTTTGGGATCTTTACTCAAACATGATACAAGAGTTAAACCTTTAAAAAGTGATTTGCGATATAAATATACAGTCTTATGATATCTATTTTCGCCAAAACTTTTATTTAAGATATTTTAATTTGATCATTATCTGTTTCTTTATTTTCTCTGAAGAGAATTTTGTGAACCATTAGAATTTTCAAATTTCAATTTAAAATAACCTTAAGATAGTTTTAATATATTTATAAATTAAAATATCTGCCTAGTTTGGTAGTTCAGATTTTCCCATTAAAAAATTATCAATAGATCTTGCACATTGTCTGCCTTCTCTAATAGCCCAAACAACTAATGATTGACCCCGTCTTGAGTCTCCAGCTGCAAAAAATTTATCAATAGATGTTTTATATTCTGTGTCATTTGCATCTAAATTACCAGCTGGTGTAAGGTTAACGCCTAAACTGTTTATTAAACCTTCATGAATTGGATGCACAAAACCCATAGCAAGTAGCACTAGATCTGCTTCAAAAGAAAATTCAGTACCTGTAACCTCATTCATTTTCATTCTTCCATTATCATCTTTTGACCATTCAACTTTAATACAATTTAGTTTGTTAACTTTTCCATCATAACCGTCAAATGATTTTGTTAAAACAGACCAATTTCTATCACATCCCTCTTGATGAGATGTTGAGGTTCTAAGTTTTAAAGGCCAATTTGGCCAGGTAAGTGATTTATTTTCTTTTTCAGGCGGTTGATCAAGTAATTCGAGTTGAGTCACTGACTTTGCTCCTTGTCGGTTAGAAGTACCAACGCAATCTGATCCTGTATCTCCACCGCCAATTACAAGAACATTCTTTCCTTTTGCTGAGATTTCAACCTTTGGATCTATTTTATTACCTGCAACTCTGTCATTTTGTTGAGAGAGGAACTCCATAGCAAAATAAATACCCTTAAGTTCTCTACCCTTGACTGGTAAATCTCTTGGGTTTTCTGATCCTCCACAAAAAGCAATTGCATCAAAATCTTTATTTAATTCTTCGATTTTAATATTTTTACCTATGTAAGAATTAACTCTGAACTCTACGCCCTCAGCCTCCATTTGAGACATCCTTCTATCAATAAGATGTTTTTCCATTTTGAAATCAGGTATACCAATTCTGAGAAGACCGCCTATTCTAGGATTTTTTTCAAATACTACAACGGAATGGCCTGCTCTAGCTAATTGCTGAGCACATGCCAAACCAGAAGGTCCAGAACCAATAACAGCAACTTTCTTACCAGTTTTTTTATTATTAATGACTGGTTTAATCCAACCTTCTTCCCACCCTTTATCTACAATAGAACATTCAATTGTTTTAATCGCTACAGGATTATCTGTAATATTCAAAGTACATGATGCTTCACAGGGTGCTGGACAAATTCTACCCGTAAATTCAGGAAAATTATTTGTCGATTGGAGTAAATCAAGAGCTTCTTTCCATTTATTATTATAAATTAAATCATTCCAATCAGGAATTAGGTTATTAACAGGACAACCTTGATGACAATATGGAATACCACAATCCATGCATCTAGCACCTTGTTCTGAAACTTTTGTCTGGTCTAGAGGTATTAAAAACTCTTTAAAATGTTTTATTCTTTCCTCAACCGGTTCGTAATCTCTTTCAACTCGGTCTAATTCCATAAATCCAGTTATCTTACCCATGTCATTCTCCAGCAATTCTATTCGGTACTTTATTGTCTTCTTTAAGCTTTTGTTTTCTTTCGTTTAAAGCTCTCTTAAAATCAAAAGGTGTTATTTTGTAAAAAAGATTAAGATATTTATTCCAATCATCTAAAATTAATCTGGCTTTTTCACTTTTAGTATATTTTAAATGTCTTTGAATTATTAATTTTAATCGTGCTTCATCAAAATCAAGTAAATCATTATCAATATCTTTTGCTGAAGGAGTACTCAAGTTTTTTAAACTTTTTAATTTCTCTAGACCAACCATAGCTTTATTACACTTAGTTTCGAATGTACCATCTTCATCTAAAATATAGGCTATTCCGCCAGACATTCCTGCTGCAAAATTCCTACCTGTTTTTCCAAGTATAATAACAACACCACCTGTCATGTATTCACACCCATGATCACCACAACCTTCAACAACAGCTGTAGCACCTGAGTTTCTAACTGCAAAACGTTCTCCGACGACTCCTCTAAGATAACATTCTCCAGAGATTGCACCATACAAAAGCGTATTTCCAGCAATGATATTATTTTCAGGAATAATTTTACTTGTTTCGTGAGGAGACACAGATATTCTACCACCAGATAGGCCTTTGCCTACATAATCGTTAGCATCACCTTTTAAGTTAAAATTAATACCTTTTGATAACCAAGCTCCAAAACTTTGGCCAGCGTTACCTGTAAAATCAACATTTATTGTATCCTTGGGCAATCCATTATGACCGTACTTTTTTGCTATAACACCTGATAACATTCCGCCAACTGTTCTATTAGTATTTACAATTTTTGATGAAATATTTACTTTTATTTTATCTAAAATAGCTTTTTTTGATTTTGAGATTAATTCATTATCAAGAGCGAGTTCTAGCCTATGGTTTTGTTCTTTTGAATTAAAAAAAGTCTCATCTTTTTCTTTTTTCAAACTTACAATAAGTTTTCTTAAATCCAATCCGTGAGCTTTCCAATGTTCTTCTGCTCCATTAAAATCAATAAGATCTCTTCTTCCAATTAAATCGTTAAAATTTCTAATACCAAGCTCTGCCATTATCTCTCTCACTTCATTAGCAATGAAAACAAAAAAGTTAACGACATGGTCGGGTGTTCCAGTAAAATTTTTTCTAAGTTCTGGATCTTGTGTAGCAACACCTACAGGACAAGTATTTAAATGACATTTTCTCATCATTATACAACCTTCAGAAATAAGAGCGGCAGTAGCAAACCCAAATTCATCTGCACCCAAAATTGCTCCAACTACAACATCTCTTCCAGTTCTTAACCCTCCATCAACTTGGACAGCTATTCTTTCTCTTAATCCGTTCATGACAAGTGTTTGATGGGTTTCAGCTAAACCAGTTTCCCAAGGTCCACCAGCATTTAACAAAGATGTAATTGGACTAGCTCCAGTACCACCATCATTTCCTGAAATAGTTACATGATCAGCATAGGCCTTACTAACTCCAGCAGCGACGGTTCCAACACCAATCTCAGATACAAGTTTTACAGAAACTCTAGCTTTTGGATTAACATTTTTAAGATCATGTATAAGTTGTGCTAAATCTTCAATTGAATAAATATCGTGATGAGGTGGTGGTGATATTAAACCAACACCTGGTGTAGAATGTCTTATTTTAGCAATAAATTCATCAACTTTTCCACCTGGAAGCTGTCCACCCTCACCTGGTTTAGCGCCTTGTGCCATTTTGATCTGAATGTCAGTAGCATTTGATAAATATTCAGCTGTAACACCAAATCTTCCAGATGCAACTTGTTTTATTCTGGAGTTCATAGAATCACCATTAGCAAGAGGAACAAATCTTGATGTCTCTTCTCCACCCTCACCTGTGTTAGATCTTCCTCCAAGACGGTTCATTGCAATTGCTAAGGTTGTATGAGCTTCTGTGGATATTGATCCAAGTGACATAGCACCTGTAGCAAATCTTTTAACTATTTCAGATGTAGGTTCTACCTGATCAATATTTATAGGCTTTGCTTTATTTGTGAACTTAAATAGACCTCTCAGATTTTTTAATTTTATGGAGTGATCATTAATTTTCTTAGAATATTTTTTGAAAGTATCATAATTAGCACTTCTAACTGCATGTTGAAGCATTCCAATAGTTTCAGGAGTCCAAACATGTTCTTCACCTCTAATTCGAAAGCTTAAATCACCACCAACATCAAGATCATCAGACAATATTGGAGAATCACCAAAAGCTAATTCATGTCTATTCTCAGTTTCTATTTGAATTTCTTCTAAGCCAATACCTTCAACTTTTGATGACGTACCACAAAAATATCTATCAACAAGATTAGAAGAAAGACCTACTGCATCAAAAATTTGAGCACCAGAATAAGATTGATATGTAGAAATACCCATTTTAGACATTACTTTAAGCATGCCTTTAGTTACCGCTTTGATATATTTTGTGTAAGCTTCTTTTTCTTCAATTTCCTGATTATGATTTTTAATTATGTTTGATAAGGTATAGAAAGCTAAGTATGGGTTTATTGCCTCTGCTCCATAACCTGCAAGAAGACATAGATCATGAACCCTTCTTGCTTCCCCAGTTTCTATTATTAATCCTACTTTTGTTCTTAAACCTTTTTTTATTAAATGGTGATGAACTGAGCTCATAGCAAGTAATGCAGGAATTGCAATATTGTTTTGATCAACTTCTCTATCTGATAAGATAATTATGTTACAGGCATTGCTATTTATAACTCTTTCAGCTTCAATACAAATGCTTTGTATAAAATTTTCAATTCCTAAATTAGGACTTTCTTTTTTATTATAACAAATACTTAAAGTAACGGATCTTAAATTATTAGAGGTAAATTTATCTATATTTCTAATCTTTTCTATATCTAAATTATCTAATATCGGATGATCAACTTCAATTAACTTTTGATTTTTACCTGATTTAGGATCAAGCAAATTTGGCCTTGGTCCTATGAAATTCATCAAAGACATTACCAACTCTTCTCGAATTGGGTCTATAGGAGGGTTTGTTACCTGAGCAAAATTTTGAAAAAAATAGTCATACAAAAGCCTGTTTTTATCTGATAACGCAGCTAAGGGTATGTCTCTTCCCATTGATCCAATTGGATCTTGCCCCTGTAAAATCATTGGCTCAAGAAAAAATTTGAGATCTTCTTTGTTATAACCAAATGCTTGCTGTAAATCTAATAATACGCCATCTTCTGGCAATGTTTTATTCGTATTAAAATCAATTGATTTAATATTAACTTTCGAATTTTTAACCCATTCGTCATAAGGATACAAATTAACTAAGTTATCTTTAAGCTCTTCATCTGAAATTATTCTTTTTTCATTTAAATCAACCAGAAGCATTTTTCCTGGTTGTAACCGCCATTTTTTAATAATCTTATGTTCTGGAATATTTCTAAGAACACCAACTTCTGATGACATTATAACCAAGTCATCATTTGTTACGACATATCTAGCTGGCCTTAAACCATTGCGATCTAAAGTAGCAGCAACTTGAACACCATCAGTAAAAGCCATTGCAGCTGGTCCATCCCATGGCTCCATTAATGCAGAGTAATACTCATAAAATGAAGATCTTTTTGTATTCATTAATGAGTTATCTTTCCAAGCTTCAGGTATCATTAGCATCATTGCATGAGGTAATGAATAACCACCCATTACAAGAAGTTCTAGAGCATTATCAAATGTTGCTGAGTCTGATGGTGATTTTTCTATAACTGGCCATAATTTCTTTAGATCATCTCCTAAAAGTTCTGAATACATGCTGTATCGTCTAGAGTTCATCCAATTTGTATTTCCTTTAACAGTATTAATCTCACCATTATGACATAAATATCTAAAAGGTTGGGCTAGTCGCCAAGAAGGGAAAGTGTTTGTCGAAAACCTCTGATGGAAAAGAGCAATAGCGGTTTTGAAATTCTTATTTTGAAAATCAATGTAAAACTTTGATAGGTTTGGTGCTAACACCATTCCTTTAAATATAATAGTTCTCGTCGAAAGTGAAACAATATAGAAATCATCGCAATCATCTTGGAGTTCTTCTTGAAGTAAGAAAAGGCTTTGCTTTCTAATTACATATAATTTTCTTTGAAAATCCTTTTCAGTATTTGTGTTTTTTCCTTTTTGAATAAAAAATTGTCTAATTATTGGTGCATTATTTTTTACAGTTTCTCCTAAAACAGAATTATCGACTGGAACATCTCTCCATCCAATTAGATATTGACCTTCTTTTTTGATTGCATCTTCAACAGATTTGATTGCAAAATTAGCTCTATTTTTTTCTGGAGGCAGGAAAATCATACCTACCCCATAATTGCCAATTTCTGGAAGTTTAATATCAGTTTTTAAAAATTCTTCTTTAAAGAAATCATGTGGTATTTGAATTAGAATACCAGCGCCATCACCTGCTAAAGGGTCTGCCCCAATAGCACCTCTATGGTCAAGGTTATGAACAATTTCCAAGGCTTGGTGAACTATCTCATGTTTGGGTTCATTTTTAATATTTGCAATAAAACCAAAACCACAATTCTCATGTTCGTTATCTGAGTCATATAAACCATATTTTTCAGGAAACCCCATTTTGTTCAATTTTTTAATACTCATTTAATTCCCGTAAACCTATAAAATCAACCAACTATAGTCAAAGCTTAATATATTTATTCCCTAATGAAGAACGTGGAACATAAATAATTTACATATATTTGTAAAATTATTCATTATATGTCAGGTATGCATAAATTGCATTACAAAATTGATTAACAAATTAATTAATTGTCTCTGTTTCTTTAATCATAAAATCCTTAAATGCCTTAATTCTAGAATCATTTCTCAACTCATAATTAAAACATAAAGAAATTGACATTTTAGGTCCTTCTAGTTGGGATAAAATTTCTGTTAATTCTATCATTTCAAATTCCATCCAATCTGGTAATGAGGCTATTCCCATACCAACCTCAGTAGCCTTTGCTATACCATATATACTAGAAACCTCTAAAATTGGTTTTCTTGGCCTTTTATTTTCTTTTCCAATTGTTAATAGCCAATTCAAGCGATGTCTATCAAGAGGGGGTTGCGCATCTTCTCCATAAGATATTATTTTATGATTATCTAAATCACTACTTGTTTTTGGATATCCATTTTTAGAAATATATTCATTTGATGCAAATATCTTATATTTACAGTCAGCTAATTTAATTTGAATATCGTCTTGAGAAACGCTGGGTGTCATTCTAACCTCAATATCAGAGTTAAAATTGGTAACTCGAGGCTCAGAATCTCTCAAGCTGAGAGCAACATTTATTTCTGGAAATAAGTTTTTGAATTTTGACATTCTAGGAGCAACCCATAATGCCCCAAATGCATTTGTTGCAGTAACATTTAATCTGCCCGATGGGACGTCCATATCCTCAAGAAGTTGGTTGTGAGTTTTACTTATATCAGAGGCTAAAATTTGAACAGAAGATGACAATCTCATACCGGCTTTAGTAAGAGAAATACCATCTGAGTTTCTTAAAAAAAGTCTTACACCTAATTCATTTTCTAGTGCCTTCATTTGTCTGCTCAATGCAGACTGACTCATTTGCAAGATATAAGAAGCTTCAGTAATATTTCTAGTTTGGGCAACGATATTAAATAATCTTAATCTATCCCATTTCATATATAACCTCTATGCTCTATAAAATTTTATAATAATCTTTTTAATACACATCTAGTAAATATCTTTTTTCTTTTTTTAACATTTTTAAATATTGCAACGCTTTCTCATCATTACATTTATGCTCTTTTGAAATTAATTTTTTAATAGTAGCTTCAACATCTTTAGCCATTTTTTGAGCGTCTCCACATACGTATATTATTGCACCATTTTTTAACCATCGGAAAAATTCATCACTTCTTTCGTAAATTTTATCCTGCACATAAATTTTTTTATCCTGATCTCTTGAAAAAGCAGTATCTAAATTATTCAAAATTTTTTCTTTAACAAAATTTGAAATTTGATCTTCATATATAAAATCGTTTTTCTTGGTCTGAGCACCAAAGAACAACCAATTTTTTCCATTACTCTTTAAATATTTTCTTTCTTGTATAAAAGATAAAAAGGGCGCCACACCTGTACCAGGACCAATCATAATTATTGGCTTATTTTGATCATCAGGCAATTTGAATAATTTATTAGGAATTAAAAAGATTTTTACTTTATCACCTAATTCACAACTATCAGATAAAAAAGTTGAACAAACACCACCATAATCTCTTGTTTTTCTTTGCCATCGTTGAGTTGAAACAGTTAAATGCACTGAGTTTTTAAAAATCAAGTTACTTGATGCAATAGAATATGCTCTATGTTGGAGTGGTTTTAAAAGAGTTAAAAAATGCAATGCATCAAATTTAAGACTTTCATCCAAATTCATGAAATCTAAAACATCTTTCCCATATTTAAAATCCATAAATATATTTATGTTTTTAGAATCTAAAGAATAATTTAATTCTTTATGATTAATATTATCGTTGACAAATTTTATTAATCTGTTCGTTGGCGTAAGAATCTCAAATTTATTTTTTAGTAACTCATAAATGTTAAGATCATACCCTTCGGGCTTGTATGTAGGATTTATTTGTAATCTATTTATAATAGCTCTTACTAAAATATTATTATTTACTGGGAAAATTCCTAAGCTATCTCCAGGTTGATAAATAATACCACTATCACCTAGAGAAATTTCATAATGAAAAACTTCTTTGTTTGACTGTTTGCCAGATAAAAGTTTTTTAAAAGTGATTTTAGCTAAATATGGGTTTTGTTTATTCCAATTCATGCAATTACAGCTCAAAAAATTTTAAAAGAAATTAAAATAATAATTAATCCTATTTTTAATTAGATATTATCAATATATAAGATAAATAAAGTTTATGTAAAAGATAGAGTTTTAAATGGCTTTTGAAATAATAATTATTTTATCATTAATTCAAGGAATTACAGAATTTTTGCCTATTTCATCTAGTGCCCATCTAATCATAATACCTGAATTTTTTTTAAATATAGATTCCAGCAGAGGATTTGACGTCTCTCTTCACTTTGGATCTTTATTAGCTGTAATATATTATTTAAAGAAAGATTTAATGAAAATAATTTCAGATACAATGTATTTTAAAAAAGATAACGAAGGCTTTATTATTTTAAAAAATATAATAATTAGCACTATACCCGTTATCATTGTAGGATTTTTAGTTCATATAAATAATTTTGATATAATTAGAAGTTTAGAAGTCATTGGATGGACTACCTTAATATTTGGAATATTATTAGGTATAGCAGACAGAAATCTTAAAGTTATAAAATATTTTAGAAGTTTGAATTTAAAGCACGCTGTCGTAATTGGCATTGCTCAGACACTAGCAATTATTCCTGGAACCAGTAGATCTGGAATTGTTATAACTGCTGGATTATGTATGGGTTTCAGCCGTTTTGATGCGTCTAAATATTCTCTTTTATTATCAATCCCAGTTATAATAGCTGCAACATCTTTAGAAAGCATAAACTTATTCATCGAAAAAGGTTTCTTTTTTAGTAATGAAATGATTATGGGTATTATTTTAAGTTTTTGCGTCGCCTTGATTACGATTAGGTTATTTATGAAATGGATTAATAGAGCTTCACTTAAAATTTTCGTTGCATATAGAATTATGCTTGGGATTCTGATCTTAATATATGCTTACATTTAACTTAGTTTTATTAATATATTTTAAGAAGCTCAGTTTTCATGTCAGATATTTTAATACCTAAATCTTTTAACCCAGGTAAACCATTCTTTAATATATTATCTGTTTTAAGAAGTATCATTTGATCTACTGTAAATGGAGGTTTAGGTAAATTTTGTAAAAAAAATGCAGGTATCATCATAAGTTTTGGATTGAGCGGAATAAGAAATCTTTTAATATTTTTAATTTCTAATAAGATTTTTAACAATTCTTCAAAAGAGTAAATTATATCTCCTGCTAATTCATAAATATTACTTTTATTTTTTCTATCTTTTAATAGTTTTATTATTGCCTTTGCGACATCATCAACAAAAACTGGTTGGAATTTTGTTGATCTAGATATTACTGGCAAAAAAGGAAAAATCTTCGTCATATCAGAAAACTGTCCAAAAAAATTATCGCCTTTACCATAGATTAATGAAGGTCTTAAAATTTTTCCATTAGGAAAATGTTTTAGCAATTGGTTTTCACCCTCTGCTTTACTTCTAGAATATTTACTTTCAGAATTCGTAGACACACCAAGTGCAGAAACATGAATTAAAGTTTTTACTTTATGTTTTAAAGAAATTTTTCCTAAAAAAGCAGGAACATCTGTATGTACTCTAAAAAAATCACCACTTTTATTTTCAAAAAGAATCCCGCATAAATTAATTATACAATCTACATTTTTAATATTTTCTTCAATGATATTTAAATTGTTAATATTCCACTGAATGCATTTAATATTATTGTCAGGAAAAATTTTGTTTAAATTTTTTTGATGATTTTTTTTTCGTGTAAATAAAATTATTTCAGCATTTTCATTTAAAAGTAATTTCAACAATGATTTTCCTAAAAATCCACTACCCCCAATAACTGCAATTTTTTTATTTATATTTGTTCCCATTGGATTTACCTTTTATGCTATATTGAAATATGATTTGTTTATAGATTTATTTAACTACTTAATATATTTAAACAATGCACCTATTTTTTTAAAGTTTTATGGATAATAAATGACTTATTTTTTATATCATGATGACATTTCATCTGAAGTGAAGTTTGGTGATGTTATAGCAATTGACACTGAAACTATGGGACTTAACATTAATAGAGATAGATTATGTTTGATACAGCTATCAAGCGGGGATGGAAATGCGCATCTTGTTCAAGTATCCAAAAAAAGCTTAGAAAAAGGAAATAATTTTACTAATCTAAAAAATATTTTTAAAAATCCAAATTCAACAAAATTATTTCATTTTGCAAGATTTGATATAGCTGTTTTAGAAAAAAATATATGTAAATTAGATGGACCATTGTATTGTACAAAAATAGCATCTAAGTTATCGAGAACATTTGGTGCAAAACATGGTCTAGCGGACTTATGTAGAGATCTTTTGAATTTAGAGTTAGATAAACAAAGTCAAACTTCTGATTGGGGATTAGAAAACCTTAGTGAGTCTCAATTAAAATATGCCGCCTCAGATGTTCTTTATCTTCATCAAATAAAGAATAAATTAGATCAATTACTTGTACGTGAGAATAAAGAAGAAATTGCTCAAAGGTGTTTTGAATTTTTAAGAACACGATCAGAATTAGATTTAATTGGATTTGAAAATTTAGATATTTTTGCCCATTGATAAATTAAAACTTAACAAAAAAATTTTAGAATAAATGAAAATAATTAGTGGTAAAACAATCTTCGCTTCTTTAGTTTTTCTTCTTATTATTAGTTTTGTGGTTAATAATTTTTTAAACAAAGATGATTTCATCAAAGACAAAGGTAAATATGAAAGAAGCTCAAAGAAACAAGATAAGATATTTGGTGTAGAAATAAGACAACAAAATAAAAAAGGAGATAAATTTTTAATTATTGCTGACACCTTAGAAGAAATAGAATCACAAGAGAAGAAGGTCATTCTAGAAAATTCTTTAACAACAATTGATCAACAAGGTGTTTTAACAGAAATTTTTGCAGGTAACGCAATAATTACTAATGAGTACAATGATTTCATTTTTTCAAACAAAGTCAAAATTATAAAAAAAACTAGAAAATTCACCCTTACAACACAAACATTAACTGGAACTTTTAAAAAAGGTAATTATCATACACATGATGATGTTGATATAGTTTCAGGTAATACGGTAATAGAAGGTAAAGGTCTTCTAATTAAAAAAAACGGTGAATATATAAAAATAAAAGGAAAAGCAAAATTAAGGATGTTTTTATTGCAAAATGCCTACTAACAAAATAATTTTAATTGTTTTTATTTTAGTTGCATCTTTTTCACAATTTGTCTGGGCAAAAAAAAATAATAATGAGTCAGAGTTAACTGTTGAAGCTGACGAATCTCTAGAATGGTTTGAAAAAGAAAAATATTATCTTGCAAAAGGAAATGTTATTTTAAAAAAAGACGGTGTTACTTTAAAAGCAAATATTATTAAAGCTGATTATATATTTGAAGATGGAGAAAATATTTTGAAAAAAATAATTGCAGAAGATGAAGTTATTCTAACAAAAGAAAAAACAAGAGCCACCGGTCAATATATGACATATGATTTCAACGACAAGATTGCAAAGATATCAGGTCCTTTTCAAACATTTTCATCTCCATCTGGATATTTAGAATCAAAAAAAAATATTATTTTTGATGATGTGAATAACAAAGCCGAAGCAGAAGGTAATGTTAAAATAATTTTATTAAATAAAACTACAATTTATGCAGATAATGTTAAAGCTAATTTTGAACCTACTAACAAATCTCTAAAACAAGCTATTGCTTTGGGAAATGTTATCATTGAAAACAAGGCAAAAGATAGAAAATCTAAAGCTGATTTTGGAGTTTATAACGCAAATGACGAAATTATACGATTAACCGGTAATGTTGTGATAATTAACCGGAAATCTAAACTTTTAGGCTCCAAAGGTATTACAAATTTGAAAACTGGTATAAGTAATATTATTGGTGATCGAAAAAATAAAAAACGTGTTCGAGGAACTTTTTCTCCCATTAAGAAACAAAAAAAAGGAGATTAAACTGACTAGTTTGGAAGAAGAGCTCAAACGCTTAAAATCATCTTTAAATGATCAAAACAATAAAAATGCTTCTATATCTCATGCTTTAAATAAATCTAAAGACAAAATTCCTGAACAAGAATTAAAAGTAAATTCTATTTCTAAAATGTACAACAAAAGGAAAGTAGTTAATAAAGTTTCTTTAAAATTGAAAAGGGGAGAAGCTGTAGGGCTTCTTGGCCCAAATGGAGCAGGCAAAACTACTTGTTTTTACATGATAGCGGGACTAATTGATACTGATGAAGGTGAAATTTTTTTAAATAAAGCACGTATTAATCACTTACCAATGCATATACGTTCAAAAGAAGGTATTGGTTATTTACCACAAGAGTCATCTATTTTCAGAGGATTAACAGTTGAACAAAATATATTGTCTGTTTTAGAAGTACAAAAATATGACAAGAACTATAAATACCAAATCTTAGAAGAATTATTGTCTGAATTCAATTTAAATAAAATAAGAAACTCAAATGGAGCTACATTATCTGGGGGAGAGAGAAGAAGGACTGAGATTGCTAGAGCCTTAGCTTCAAATCCAAGTTTTATTCTTCTAGATGAACCACTAGCAGGAATAGATCCAATTGCAATTAATGATGTACGAAATTTAATCAATAAATTGAAATCAAAAAATATAGGAGTACTTATTACAGATCACAATGTTAGAGAAACACTAAGTATAGTTGATAGAGCATATATACTTTTTGATGGATCTGTTATCATGACAGGTAGCCCAAGTGAAATTAAAATAGACAGAACAGTTAGGGATGTTTACCTAGGAAATAATTTTTAAAAATTCAATTTTTAAATTATAAGCTTGACTGATATTGAAGTTAATATTATTTAACGAGTTTTTAAACTTAAATTCCTAAAATTTAAAGGGTAAATATGAATATCAATGATATGTTGTCTGATGACACTTTCTTAGTAAATTTTGAGGGCACTAGTAAAAAACAAGTATTAGAAGAATTAAGTAAATTGGCAGAATCCAAAGTTGGAATAAATTCTAGAAAACTTTTAGAAGATTTAACAAAAAGAGAAAAATTAGGCTCAACAGCGGTTGGAAATGGAATTGCTATTCCCCATGCTAATGTGAAAAACATTGATAAACCTTATGTTTTTGTATCAACACTAGTTAATGGATTAGACTTTAATTCTACAGATGATATACCTGTGGATATTATTTTTTTATTAATTGCTCCAGACAACAAAGGTTCAGAACACCTACAAGCCCTAGCCCTTATCTCACGATTATTAAGAAACAAAGAGCTTACAACAAAATTAAGAGGTTGCAAAAACAACGAAAGTGCTCTTGCTGTAATTTCTCAATCAATTAGAGAAGAAGCTGCATAATAAATTATTTGTTTACTTGGTTTAATATCGGTTTTTTATCTACATAGTTTAGTATAGAACTTATTGCTTCCGTTGCTATATCGTTAAAACACTCATCCGTCCAACAAAGAGCATGAGGAGTTAATATAACATTTTCATATTTTAATAATTTACTGTCTGTTGAAAGAGGTTCTTTTTCTGTCACATCTAGACCGGCACCCGCAATTTCTTTTTCCTCAAGTGCATTTTCCAGATGACTTTCATTAATTACAGGGCCTCTTGATAAATTAAAGATATAAGCACTTTTTTTCATATTTGAAAAAAAATTACTTTTAATCATCCCTTTTGTATTACTATCAAGGTTACACAGAATTACAACAAAGTCACTTTTACAAGCTAATTCAATCAGATCAACTTTAATTGCACCAATTTCTGTTAATTGTTTTTCGGATTTAAATGGATCATATGCTAAAATATTCTTAAAGAAAGGCTTGGACAACTTAATTGTCTCAGTCCCTATACTTCCAGCTCCTATAACCCCTAATGTTTTTCGCACTAAACCAGTACCCATAAAATTAGCTCTGTCATTCCATTTACCCCTCCTTACAAGGTTATCTTTTTGTAATAATCTTCCGGCAACTGCAAAAATTAATGTAAGAGCCGCAACAGCAACCGGTCTTCTAACTGCGTTAGGTGTATTAGTAACTATAATATTTTTCTTTCTCATAGCTTCTATATCAACAGAATCAAAACCAACACCAAATCTAGAGATTATTTTTAATTTACAATTAGAATTAGACACACAATTAGCATTTGCTTTTGGTAAATTCAAAAGAATTGCATCAAATTTTGAAGTCATCTCTGTGTCTAATTCAATTATTGATTTATCCATCCAAAATATTTCAATATCATCTCTGGCTTTTAAGAGATTTAATGGTTCCATTCCAAAGCATGGCTCATTGTAACTATTTAACAAATCTCCTGAAATACCTACCTTAAACATAATTTTACTCCATGATATAAATTATCAAAATTATTTTAAAATTTGAGAAATTGATCTAGATAAAATGTTCATTTCTGTTCCAACCGCGATCATATTAAAACCAAGTCTGTAATAAGTCTCTAATTCTTGTTTATTATTTACCATTATTCCAAGACTTTTTTTATGTGTAACTGCAGCATCAACAATTTCATTTATTGCGTTTAGATAAATCTTTGAAGAAAAATCCCCAGGTATTCCTAAAAAATTAGTTAAGTCAAAATGACCAACCCAAAGACAATCCACTCCATTTACTGAAGCTATTTCTTTTACATTTTGCAATGCTTTTTTTGTTTCAATTTGAATAATATTGATTAGATTATTATTTGCATTTTTAATGTAAGATAAAGGGTTTTGATTAATATAATTATCATGTGCAAAACCAAACCCAGCACCACGTATACCTTGTGGAGGATATTTAGATGATTGGACAATTTTTATTGCATCATCAGGTGTATTTACCATTGGAACCATAATACCTGATGCACCTAAATCTAAAGCTCTAGCTATATAATTATAATTTATTCCGGGAATTCTTATAAATGGCGCAATTTTATTCGCATTAGATATTATTGAAAGGGTCTTAAATTGTTCTAAAGAAAGACCTCCATGCTCCATGTCAAAAATTATGAACTCGCAACCTGCATTTTTAAGTATAATTGGTATTCCAGGACTAAAAAATTCAAAAATCATTGAACCTCGCATTTGGTTCGATGTTGTTACCTTTTGTTTTAAGTCCATAATAAACTCCCCAAAATTTTAAACATTAATAACCTAGTTGTCTTTTTATTGTGTTGGGTGGTAATTTCCCATTTTCAATATGTTTTATTGCATCTGCAATTTGTTTGGCTGCGGTTTCAGGATTAGTTTCTGCAGCTACATGTGGCCAAATTCTGATTTCTTTTTGGTCCCACAACTTGTTCTTTTTTGGTAATGGTTCCTTACAGTAAACATCTAGTATTGCAGCTGAAATATGACCTGATTTACAATTTTCAATCAAATGTTCTTCCACTACTTGTTCTCCCCGTCCAGCATTTATGAAACATGAACCATGTTTCATTATTTTAAATGAAGAGTTATTAAATATGTTATTTGTTTCGATTGTTAATGGGAGCAGACAAATGTGAATATCACAGGTTTCGAGAAGATACTTAAATCCATCTTTACCAATAAAGCAAGTTACACCAGGAATTTTTTTTTGAGTTCTACTCCACCCGTAAACTTTAAATCCTAATTGTTTCAAGTCTTTAGCAACAACACTACCTATAGCTCCAATACCATAAACTGCAATTTTTAAAGAAGTAAAATTGATTTCCTTTCTAGGTTTATATATTTTATTTTTTTGCTGCGTATAATAACCAAATGTATCCCTAGTATAATTGAGGATAGACATGATTACCCAATGACTCATTGATTTCGCCATAAAAGGATCAACTATTCTAACAATGGGTATTTCATAATCAATTATATTGTCTTTTAGTATGTGATCTACACCTTGGCCTAAGGATATTAAACCCTGCAAATTTTTTAATTTTTTTACTCTTTCAAGCGGTGCTTTCCACAATAAAGCAGTTATAGCACATTTTGCTTGATCACTTAACAACGGAACTAAATTAATATATGGGTTATATGCTTTTAACCTATTTTCCCATTCGTTTTGTAGCTCTATGTTACTATGGTTACTATAAAAAGCTACAAGAGACATTATTAAATTCCATATTCAAATAATTCAATGGTTTGAAAAAAATAAATTTTAAAACTCCTAAGATAATGGTGGAGCTAAGGGGGTTCGAACCCCTGACCTCTACACTGCCAGTGTAGCGCTCTCCCAACTGAGCTATAGCCCCAAAAATATTTTAATTCTTGTCATCATCATTTATTTCTACGTCAATACTACTATCATCCTCTGTAATTTCATCGTCATGAATGAAAGAAATATCATCGTCTTCATCAGCCAATGCATTTTGATCATCTTTATTTATTTCAAGTAATGGATCATCGTCACTTACAACTTCTGCATCAGAATCGATCTCAATATCATCAATGTTTTCAATATTTTCAGTTAAATCATTATCATTTACAAGTGATGACTTTAAAGGAACACTCTTCCCTTTTCTTGTTTTTAATTGATCGTTGGGGTCAAATTCAGTACCACAAGAGGGGCAAATAATAGGAGATTTATTTAGATCATAAAATTTTTTTCCACAGGCTTGACAGGTTCTCTTTATACCCCATTCTGGTTTTGCCATGGCTTTTCTCCTTAGTAAATATTTCCTAATATTGGAATAGACTTAAATTATTGGATGTGTCAAAAGTTTTTTTAAGAAATTTGTTAACTTTTGCCAAATTAAATATATATTAAGCTTTTACCAATTCAGGAAATAATTTATAGATGAATTCTATCTCCTCAAATAAATCATCAAACTTATCAGGTGTTATCAGTGTACCTGGAGACAAATCAATTTCTCATCGTGCTCTCATAATAGGTTCATTAGTGACAGGTAAAATGAAAATTAAAAACCTTCTTGAAAGCGATGATGTTATTGCAACATTAGAGGCATTGAAAACTTTAGGAATAAAAATAAAAAAGGATAAAAATATTTGGGAAGTTCTTGGTAGTGGAATTGGAAATTTATCTGGTTCAGATTTTAGGTTAGATATGGGTAATTCAGGAACTGGATCAAGATTGCTTATGGGACTAATAGCTGGGTCTGATGTTGAAGCAACAATTTTAGGAGATGAGTCTCTGTCAAAAAGACCAATGAAAAGAATAATTACACCACTCATAAAAACTGGGGCAGTTTTTGACAATCCTAGTAATAACAATTTACCAATTAAAATTAGAGGTTCTAAAATTCCATTACCACTTAAATATAATACTCCAGTTGCTTCAGCTCAAATTAAATCCAGTATTCTATTGGCCGGATTATCCTCAACAGGAAATACAACTGTTATTGAACCCACTTTATCCAGAGATCATACTGAAAGAATGTTAAAATATTTAGGAGCTATAATTACTACAAAAAAATTACCTAATTCTTCTTGGGAAATTACCTTAAATGGCTTGTCTTCTCTTAAACCACTTGACATTCAAATTCCTTCGGATCCGTCAAGTGCTGCCTTTCCTATAGTAGCTTCAGTAATAACTCCAAATAGTAAGGTTAAAGTTGTGAATGTATGTGTCAATGATTTAAGGACGGGCTTATATCAAAGCCTCATGGAAATGGGAGCAAATATTTCATTTTCAAACAGACGAGAAATAAATGGTGAACCAATTGCAGATATTTCTGCAAAATATAGTGTTCTGAAAGGAATTAAAATTCCAAAGTCAAGAGTTGCTTCTATGATAGATGAATTTCCAATACTTTCTATTGCTGCTATTAGAGCGATTGGTGAAACAAGTATGGAAGGTATTGAAGAACTCAGATTTAAAGAGACTGACAGAATCAATGCAATGAGTGAGGGTTTAAGATCAGTTGGTATTGAAACAAAGGAAAAAAAAGATAGTATGATTATAAAGGGTATAGGACCAGATAATTCCATAAATGGGAACGTTACAATTAAATCTAGATTGGACCATAGGATTGCTATGTCGTTTTTATGTTTAGGATTAATTACTGAAAATCCTATAAAAGTATTGGATACTGATACTATAAACTCGTCTTTTCCTTCATTTTTTGAAATAATGAATAAAATTGGTGCTAATTTGAAACGTACATAGACATACAAGTAAAATATTTTAATATAAAAAAGATAGCTTAAATGATAGAGATTGCAATAGACGGAACCGCTGCATCCGGCAAAGGTACTTTAGCTAAAAAATTAGCTAAAAAATATGGTTTTGCTCATTTAGATACAGGACTTTTGTATAGAAAAGTTGCTAATGAATTAATTTTAAGAAAAAAACATACTTCTACAAATTTAGAAAAATATAGCTCTGAAATCGCGAGAAATTTAAATTTTACAGAATTAAAAAAAGAAAATTTAAGATCAGAAGAAACCGCAAAACTAGCATCAATTATTGCAACTTACCCTAAATTAAGAGAAACTTTAAATTCAAAACAAAAAGAATTTGTGGATTATAACAAAACAAAATTTCATGGCTGTATCCTTGATGGTAGAGATATTGGTACAAAAATTCTTCCAAATGCTGATTTTAAGTTTTTTATCGATGCATGCATAGAAATAAGAGCAAAAAGAAGATTATTAGAAAAAAACATATCTTTCTTGCATGAAAATGACGAAAAGTGTATGTTGCAATCTTTAATTAGAGAAATGAAAGAAAGAGATAAGTTAGATAGTAGTAGAATAACATCACCACTTGTTCCAGCTGATGATGCGCATATGTTTGATACAAGTTTTATTAATGCTGATGAATTACTATTAAAGGTGACTAAAATAATAGAAGGAATTTGACGTTTTATCAAAATATATTAATTGATTTCTTGACTTTCCATATTTATAACAACAAAAAAAATGCAAATTGTAGACTTTATATAGGAGAAAATATTGACTCAAACTGAAACCACTGCCAAACCTTCACAGGAAAGCTTCTCTGAATTACTAGACCAAAGCTTTCAAGAAATGACAAGTATTGAAGGTTCAGTAGTATCTGGAACGGTAATATCTATTGAAAAAGATATGATTTTAATTGATGTTGGTTTGAAATGTGAAGGTCGTGTCCCTTTAAGAGAATTTGGGAACAATGAAGAAGAGGTGAAGATTAATGTTGGAGACTCAGTTGAAGTATATATAGAAAGACTTGAAGATATTAATGGTCAAGCAATTTTAAGTAGAGAAAAGGCAAGAAGAGAAGAAGCTTGGGTAAATCTTGAGGTTGCTCTTGAAAAACAACAAAGAGTTAACGGTATTATTTTTGGAAAAGTCAAAGGAGGTTTTACTGTAGATTTAGAGGGTGCAACAGCTTTTTTACCTGGAAGTCAAGTAGATATTCGACCTATTAAAGATCTTGGTGTTTTAATGGGTACACCTCAACCCTTTCAAATATTAAAAATGGATAGGAGAAGAGGTAATATTGTTGTTTCAAGAAGAGCGGTATTAGAAGACAGTAGAGCTGAAGCTAGAACTGAACTAGTTGCAAATTTACAAGAGGGTCAAGTTTTGCAAGGTGTTATAAAAAATATTACCGATTACGGTGCATTTGTCGATTTAGGTGGAGTTGATGGTTTATTGCATGTAACTGATATTTCATGGAAAAGAATTAATCATCCATCTGAAGCGCTTCAGGTGGGCGAATCTGTTCAAGTAAAAGTTATAAAATTCAATGACGAAACACAGAGAATATCACTTGGAATAAAACAACTTACTGAGGATCCTTGGCTTAAAGTATTTGAAAGATTTCCTGTAGGTGCAAAAATGTCAGGGATTGTTACTAATATTACGGATTATGGCTCTTTCGTTGAATTAGAGGACGGTATTGAAGGATTAGTTCATGTATCAGAAATGAGTTGGACTAAGAAAAACGTCCATCCTGGAAAAATTGTATCTACCTCAGAAAAAGTTGAGGTAATGGTACTGGAGATTGATGTTCAAAAAAGAAGGATTTCTCTTGGCATAAAACAATGTGTAGAGAATCCTTGGGAAAAATATAAAAACACAAATAAAGTTGGTGATATTATTGAAGGTGAGATAAGGAATATAACAGAATTTGGTCTTTTTATAGCTCTTACAGAGGATATAGATGGTCTAGTACACCTTTCAGATATAAGTTGGGATGGTAACGGTGATGAGCTTATAAAAAATTATGTAAAAGGTTCAAAAATTCAAACTAAAATACTAGATATAGACGTTGAAAAAGAAAGAATTTCTCTTGGTATTAAACAACTTACAGAAGATATTGCTGCTACTGAAATTGACAACATAAGGAAAGGATCAACAGTTACTTGCACAATTTCTGAAATAACTGAAAATGGTTTAGAGGTTAATGTTGGTGATAAATTAAAAGGCTTTATTAAGAAAAATGATTTATCACGCGAAAGAGCAGATCAAAAGACAGATCGTTATGGTCTAGGTGATAAAGTTGACGCTACAGTTACTAATATTGATAAAAAAACCAAAAAAATTTCTCTTTCAATCAAGGCTAAAGAAATTGAAGAAGAAAAGAAAGCCATGGCTGAGTATGGATCATCTGACAGTGGAGCAAGTTTAGGTGATATTTTAGGAGCAGCACTGGCAAAAAAAGATGAAAAATCTTCTTAAAAAGGTGTTATTTTGAATAAATCGGATCTTATACTTAAAGTTGCCAACCTAAACACAAGCATTTATCAAAAAGATGCAACTAAAATTGTAAACGTTTTTTTTGATACTATAACCAAAGCTCTTTCTAGAAATGAAAGAGTTGAATTACGTGGTTTTGGCGTGTTCGATGTAAAAAAAAGAAAAGCACGCATTGCTAGAAATCCAAAAAATGGTGCCGCTGTAGCCGTACCAGAAAAAAATGTCCCCTTTTTCAGAATGGGTAAAGGCATGAAAGATCGTTTAAATAAATAATTATACTCTTGAATTTTCTTGTACCCCCAATATCTAATTTAAAAATGAATAATCTATTTGAAATCAAAGTGTGTGGTATAAATGATGAAATATCAATGAATACAGCACTTAAATGCAAAGTTGATTATGTAGGACTAGTTTTTTATCCAAATTCACCACGAAACATCTCAATTAACCTATCTAGAGAATTAATTAAATCAAGAAATGAAACAACTAAAATAGTAGCCCTAACTGTTGACCCTAATGATGATTTTTTAAATGAGATTAAAAAAATTATTAATCCTGATTATATACAACTTCATGGAAATGAAAATTCAAGGAGATGTCTTGACATTAAACACAAAATAAATATTCCTCTAATAAAGGGCATCAATGTTAGTAATAAAATTGATCTATTAAGAAAAAATAAAGAATTTGAGGATATTTGTGATATCTTGTTACTCGACGCTCCATCTGAAGATTTGCCAGGTGGTAATGGGAAAAAATTTGACTGGGATATTCTTAGGGACTTCAAATCCAAAAAAAAATGGATGCTTGCAGGAGGTTTAAACATAGAAAATATAGAAAATGCCATTGATATTACTAAAGCACCTGCAATAGATATTTCTTCGGGTCTAGAAATTAGGAAAGGTTTAAAAGATCCTGAACTAATTAAAGATTTTGTAATTAAATGTAAAAGTTTATGATGGTTTACTTATGACGAAAATTAATTTAAATAGCTTAAAAACTGGTCCAGATGCTTACGGTAAATTTGGTATTCATGGTGGAAGATTTGTGGCTGAAACTCTGATGCCACTAATTTTGGATGTTGAAAATGCATATGATAAGGCAATGAAGGATCAGTCTTTCATTAATGAATTAGATATGTATAGAAGAGATTATATTGGAAGACCTAGTCCATTATATTTTGCTGAAAGACTTACTGAACATTTTGGTGGAGCTAAAATTTATTTAAAAAGAGATGAACTCAATCACACTGGGGCTCATAAAATTAATAATGTTATAGGTCAAATATTATTAGCAAAAAATATGGGTAAAAATAAAATTATTGCTGAAACTGGGGCAGGTCAACATGGAGTTGCTACTGCGACTGCATGTGCTCTTTTTGGTTTTGAGTGCGAAGTCTTTATGGGTGCAAAAGATATTGAGCGTCAAAAACCAAATGTGCAAAGAATGCAACTATTAGGCGCAAAGATTAATCCTGTGACCTCTGGTACGGGTACATTAAAGGATGCGATGAATGATGCTTTAAGGTTCTGGGTAAGTAATGCAAATACTCATTTTTATATCATTGGAACAGCAGCTGGACCACACCCATATCCTAAAATGGTCAGAGATTTTCAATCAATAATAGGTGAAGAGGCAAGAAAGCAAATTTTAGAAAAAGAAAATCAACTTCCAAATGCCCTTGTTGCATGCATCGGGGGAGGATCAAATGCACTGGGTTTGTTTCATCCTTTCCTTGACGATGAAGAGGTTGAAATATTTGGTGTTGAGGCCGCAGGTAAAGGACTGAATTCTAATTTGCACGCTGCATCTCTTACTGCTGGTTCACCAGGAGTGCTTCATGGAAATAGAACTTATTTACTTCAAAATGATGATGGTCAAATAATTGATGCGCATTCAATATCTGCAGGTTTGGATTATCCTGGTATAGGGCCAGAACATTCGTGGCTTCATGATATTGGTAGAATTAAATATTTATCAACTACAGATGAACAGAGTTTAGCTGCTTTTAAGCTATGTAGTAGGTTAGAGGGTATAATACCAGCTCTTGAACCTGCTCATGCACTACATATTACAGGAAAACTTGCTTCTGAAAGAAAAGGACAAATCATAATTATGAATATGTGTGGCAGGGGAGACAAAGATTTATCAGCTGTGTTACCATTAATAATGAAAAATGATAGTTAATGTAAAATATGAATCGTATAAAAAAAACTTTTGTTAAATTAAATAAAGAAAACAAAAAAGCCTTGGGAATTTTTGTAACCGCTGGTGACCCTAATTTTGAAAGCTCTTTGAAACTCATTAGTAATTTACCTGATAGTGGTGCAGATTTTATAGAAATTGGCATGCCGTTTTCAGACCCAATGGCGGATGGACCATCTATACAATTATCAAGTCAAAGAGCTCTTAAATCAGGTATGAACATAAAAAAATGTTTATCACTAATTAAAATTTTTAGAGATAAAAATATTCATACGCCTATTATTTTGATGGGATATTACAACCCAATTTATAAGTTTGGGAAAGAAAAATTTATTAAAAAATGTATAGATCTCGGTGTAGATGCACTTATCATTGTAGACTTGCCTCCCGAAGAAGATGATGAGTTCTATTTCGAAGCTGAAAAGAATGACCTTTCTATGATAAGATTAGTAACACCTACCACAGATGAAAAAAGACTTAAAAAGATTTTATTAAATGCTACTGGATTTGTGTATTATGTTTCAATAACTGGCATAACAGGCACCCAAGCCCCTAATGTTAAAAACGTAGAAGATAATATCAAAAAGATAAAACAGGTTACAGACTTACCAATTGTTATTGGATTTGGTATCCGATCAACAGCTCAAGCAACTTTGATGTCAGACATATCTGACGGTATTGTTATTGGATCTGCAGTAGTTGATTTAATTAAAAAAAGTATTGATAATAGTTGTGATTCAAGCAATGAAGAATTAATAACATGTTTAGACTTTACTAAAGAAATATCAAAAGCTTTGAAACATAATTAAGCCTTATTTATTTGGTTAAATAATCATTTTAAGAAGGATAGATAATTGAATTGGATTAAAGAAACAGTTTTACCAAAATTTAAAGCTTTTGTTAAAATAAAAGAACCAGAAGAAGTATTGTGGGTAAAATGCAAATCTTGTTCTCAAATGATATTTCATAAAGAATTTTCTGCAAATCATAATGTCTGTAAAACATGTGGTTATCATGATCATTTATCAGCAAGAGAAAGAATTGAATTTCTTCTTGATAAAGACTCAATAGAAAATATTCCAATACCAAAACCAAAATTAGATCCACTAAATTTTAGAGATAAAAAAAAATATAGTGATAGAATAAAAGATGCTCAAAGCAAAACAAAACTAGATGATGCTTTGTTGGTTAGCTTTGGATTAATTGACAAAACACCAGTAATATTGGCATGTTTTGATTTTGCATTTATGGCAGGATCAATGGGTAGATATGTAGGAGATGGATTAATTTTAGCCTCTGAAGAAGCTATAAAAAGAAAATGTCCTCTTATAGTTGTCCCATCTTCAGGAGGCGCAAGAATGCAAGAAGGTATATTTTCCCTAATGCAAATGCCAAGATCAACAATTGCAATTAACAAAATTAAAAAAGCAAAGCTACCATATGTAGTTTTACATGCAAATCCAACTACTGGTGGTGTCACTGCAAGCTTTGCTATGCTTGGTGATATCCATATTGCAGAACCAGGAGCAATTATTGGGTTTGCTGGAAGAAGAGTTATTGAGGAAACTGTCAAAGAAAAATTACCTGAAGATTTTCAAACAGCTGAATATTTAAAATCTCATGGTATGATAGATATTGTTGTTCCTAGATCAGAACAAAAAACTAAAATTTCCAAACTTTTAAAATCTCTAACTTTTTATTTGAATTAGCACTCCTAATTTTTAATTTAAATTGAGTAATACTGAAAACAAATTATCTTTAACATTAAAAAGGATGTTTGATTTACATCCAAAGCTTATAGATTTCGATCTTAAAAGATTAAAAGTTTTAATGTATAAATTTCATAATCCACAAAATAATTTAAACAATGTTGTTCATATAGCTGGGACAAATGGTAAAGGCTCAACTGCAGCATTTCTAAAAGAAATTTTAGAAGCTCATAATTTATCAGTTAATATATATACTTCTCCACATTTAATAAATTTTAATGAACGAATTAGAATAAAGAAAAAATTAATTTCAGACAAAAATTTAATAAATATATTAGAAGAGGTTGAGCTAAGAAATAATCGTAATCCAATAACATTTTTTGAAATTACTACTGCAGCAGCATTTATTGCTTTCAAACGGTATCCTGCTGATATTAATATTTTTGAGACTGGGCTTGGTGGAAGGTTAGATGCAACAAATATTATAGAAAATAAAAAGCTTACCATTATAACTAAAATTGGCTTTGATCATGAAGAATTTTTAGGAAAAAATATTCAAAAAATAGCAAAAGAGAAAGCGGGAATTTTAAGAAAAAACATTCCTGTAATAATTGCTAAACAAAGTAGAGATAAAGCACTCAAAACATTAATATTTAGTGCAAAAGAATTAAATTCAAAGGTAATTATGATAGAAAAAATTTCTAGAGATACAAAATTAGGATTAACTGGTGACTTTCAATACGAAAATGCATCAACAGCATTTACAGCTGCTAAATTTATTATACCGTCTATTTCATTACCCAAAGTAAAGAAAGGACTCGCAAGAACCTCCTGGTTTGGAAGAATCCAAAAATTAAATGAGGGTAAAATTTTCAATCTCAGAAAAAATATTACCATAATAGATGGATCACATAATCAAGATGGTGCTGTTGTACTTGAAAAATATCTAAATAAAGAAGCATTAGGTAAATGGAATCTAATTATAGGGATGTTAAATAACAGAGAAGTTAAAGATTTTGTTAAAATCTTTAAAAAACATATTAATCGAATTTATGCTATCGAAATACCTGAACAAACAAATTCACTTTCAGCACTAGACATAAAAATTAAATTAGATGATTTAGGTTTTAAAACAAACACTTCAAAGAGTTTAGAAAATGCACTTAAAAAAGCCGACGATAAAATTCCTTTGTTAATAACTGGATCTTTATATTTAGCAGGTTATGCACTAAAATTTAACGAAACGATTATTGATTAGATTGTATCTTTAATCCATGACTCAAGAGCGGATTTTGGAAGAGCTCCCATCTTCTCAGAGATTTTTTCTCCATCCTTAAAGATCATTAGAGCAGGAATACTTCTTACACTATATGCTTGAGATGTTGAGGGATTTTCATCAACATTAATTTTAACAACTTTTAATTTATTACTCATTTCTTCAGATAATTCTTCTAACGAAGGTGCAATTGCTTTGCAAGGTCCACACCATTCTGCCCAGAAATCTACTAACACAGGTTCTTTGGCTTCTAATACGTCTGCTTTAAAGTTTTGATCATTAGTTTTATTTGTCGCCATTTTAATCTCTCCTTAATTAACAAAATTTAAATTCATTGATATTGTTTTTCAAGATCTTGTAGAAAATGATCCCAATCTTCTAAGAATAATAACTTTTCATCATTACCTTGTCTTTCATATTCTTCACGTAAATTATCTAGCTCATGGTATGCCTTAGGGATTGTATTCCACTTTTCATTATCAGTGCTTAAAATCTGATTGGCAATAATTTTATGGATATTTTCGTAGTCAGATTTAGGAAGAACTTGAGGCATCTCTTCATAAATTAAAAAATGAGCAAAATATTTATAACGTTCATCTTTAAACTGATTTGAAATATAAAATCTTTGTTCCCAATCAGCATTATGAAAATCAATCATTTTAGATTTTTCGTGATTATCAGGGAAACCACCAGAATAAATACTTTCTTCAGGCATTAAATCAATCTGTGATTTAATCATTTGTTTTGTTTCGTACTCTTCCAAAAGAATTATTTGGATTTTATTTTTAAAATCGGAACTTTGTTTAATAATTTCTGCTCTGTGAGTTAAAACTTCCATACCAATTGATTGATACACTGGCATTTTATCAATAACGCTTGAATCTAACAAAATAGGATTTTTATTATTTTTAATTTCTCTAATTAATTTAGGTTTTTGTTTCATTTTAATTTTTAAATCTTTAATAGACATATCAATATAATCAAGTGGATCGTGTAATAAATCAAAACATTGAGGATAATTAAATTGATTTTTGCAAATATAAGTAACAGCATGAACATTGAATTTACCAAAAAGATATTCATCCATACAAACGATATTATTTTGGATTAAGAAGTTATCTACATCCATTTTATTATTATTTTTAAGCCCAGCATTCCATACTTTGTTAGAATTTTTTTGTAAAATTTTAGCAATTTCTATAGTGGCATCTACATCACCCATAGCATCATGAGCATTATGAAAAATATTATTAAGTTCAGTTAAGACATCTAATTTAAAAACTTGATTCCCCTTTTCATTAATTCCAACTTTTAAACAATCAGGAAAATAAAATTTAGATGCTCTAGTCATGCCAATGACATCAGCTCTTTTATTGCCATTAAATTGCGTTAAATAAGGCTCAAAAAGAGTTTTAAAGAAAGTTTTTCTAATAAATTCTTCATCAAAGTTTATTGAATTATATCCAAAAAAAATAGCTGGTGACCATTTTTTAAATGTTGTTTCTATTTTTTGTATTAACTCATAATGTGACAAATTTACATTTTTTAAAATTTCAACTGATGTTTTATTTACAATCAATGCCTCAGGATAAGGAACTAAACCTTTTTTTAATCGACATCTCTCTTCAATTTTGTCAAGCATATTAAATTTATCGTCTGTAAGTATAGCTGCCACTTGAATAATTTGATCCCAGGTAGAATTTCTTCCTGTAGTTTCTAAATCATAGAAGACATAATTCAAATTATTAACCTCACAAAGCTAAAAAATTACTTAGATTTTTGATTTTATTATCCCATTTTTTTGAACCAGATAAAGAAATTTTTCTGTATTCAGACAAATTACTTTGATTAGTTTTTATAATCTCAATATTAAGGTTCAAGGGATCAAATTGACTTAATTCAATTTTAAATTTTGGCCACTCAAGAAGAACAATTTTTTTTTTAACTCATCAAAAACACCAATCTCATCTACTTCTTCAAAACTATTTATTCTATAAAAATCACAATGCCAGATTTCTTCATCATCTTGTAATGGATAAGTTTGAACAATATTAAATGTAGGACTTACAACTTCATTAATTTTTGTTAAGTTATTTATTATTGATTTACAAAGAAAAGTTTTACCTACACCTAAATCGCCATCAAATGTGATCAGATCATTAAGCGAAAATAACTTTGTCAATTGTATACCAAAGTTATGCATTTCAGTTTTAGATTTAATCGTTAATTCTAGTAACAATTTCATAAATTAGTATCTATAATTGTCTGATTTAAAAGGTCCTTGAACTGGGACCCCAATATAATCCGCCTGTTCGTTTGAAAGCTTGCTTAAAGTAGCTCCAACTTTATCAAGATGTAATTTAGCAACCTTTTCATCTAAATGTCTTGGCAGGGTATATACTTTATTTTCATAATTTTCTGACTTTTCCCATAACTCTATCTGTGCAAGAACTTGATTAGTAAAAGAGGCACTCATAACAAAACTAGGATGTCCAGTAGCACATCCCAGGTTTACCAATCTTCCTTTTGCTAAAACTATTAAGCGTTTTCCATCTTGAAACTCAACCTCATCCACTTGAGGCTTAATCTCTGACCATTTCATATTTTGAAGTGACTCAACTTGAATTTCTGAATCAAAATGACCAATGTTACATACGATAGCTCTATCTTTCATTTCCCTCATATGATCCACAGTAATGACATCTTTATTTCCAGTTGCTGTTACAAATATATCTCCCCTAGAACATGCCTCTTCCATAGAACACACTTCATATCCTTCCATTGCAGCTTGTAATGCACAAATAGGGTCAATTTCAGTTACAATCACTCTAGCTCCACCTTGACGAAGTGAAGCAGCAGATCCTTTTCCTACATCACCATAACCTGCAACAACAGCAACCTTACCAGATAACATCACGTCAGTAGCTCTTCTAATGCCATCTACTAGAGATTCTCTGCATCCATAAAGATTATCAAATTTAGATTTTGTTACTGAATCATTCACGTTTATTGCAGGAAAAGGAAGGTCGCCTTTTTCTGCCATTTGATATAATCTAAGAACCCCCGTAGTTGTTTCTTCAGTAACCCCTTTAATATTATTTTTAACTTTTGTGAACCATCCTGGAGAACTTTCAAGTCTAGACAAAATTTGTGATTTAAGAGCCTCTTCTTCCTCATTAGCAGGGTTAGGTAAAACTTTTTCACCACTTTCTGCTTTAGCGCCTAGTATAATGTACAAAGTTGCATCACCACCATCATCTAGAATCATGTTCGCGACTGTATCATCTGACCAAGTAAATATTTGATCTACATAATTCCAATATTCTTTTAAAGTTTCACCTTTTTTTGCAAAAACTGGAATATCTTGATTTGCTATTGCCGCAGCTGCGTGATCTTGTGTTGAAAAAATGTTACAGCTAGCCCATCTAACAGTAGCCCCAAGAATAGTTAAAGTTTCTATGAGGACTGCTGTTTGAATCGTCATATGCAAACAGCCAGCAATCCTTGTACCTTTTAATGGTTTATCCTTTGAAAACAATTCTCTACATGCCATTAATCCTGGCATTTCAGTCTCAGCGATTGAGATTTCTTTTCTTCCCCATTCAGCAAGTTTTATATCTGTGATTGAATAATCTTTCATAATAATCCTTTTTAAATATCGTAATTCTATAACATTTAATATCACTCAATTAAAGCTAGAATTAACAAATTTAGAGTTTAATTTTAACTTCTGGAAAAGTAACTTTAACACTACCCCCAAGACACTCATTCTTTTGATTTAATCGATTTAAAGCCTCTATTGTTCCACTATGAGCTTCAACAATCTGTTTAGAAATAGATAAACCCAAACCTGAATGATTACCAAATTTTTCATTTTTAGGTCTGTCTGTATAAAACCTGTCAAATACCTTTTTTAGAGATCCTTTTGAAAAACCTGGGCCATTATCTTCAACTGTAATAGTTACATTTTCTAAATTTTTTTCTATTCGAATATTTATAAAATTATTTTCCTTTGAAAAAGAAGAAGCATTTTGTATTAAATTGTCAAAAACTTGAGCAATCTTATTTTCATCACCTAAAATATGAATATCCTCTGTGTGCTTTAAAAGATTAATTTTTGAATTTATCGTAGATGATCTTATATCAACAAGAGTTTCAAGAAGATTTGAAATATTGATTTCTTTAATTTCTATTCTTGATAATTCTGCATCTAATCTAGAAGCAGCAGAAATATCATTTATTAATCTATTTATTCTTTCAACGTCATTTTGTATTACTTTAATTAATTTTTTTTGCTCACTCAAACCTCTAACTTTTGTGATTGTTTCAGAAGCTGATCTAACGGAAGTAATTGGATTTTTTAACTCGTGTGCCACATCAGCAGCAAACTCTGCAATATGATCTATTCTTTTTTGTAACTCGTTAGTCATTTTAAAAAAAGATTGTGCTAAATTACCTATTTCATCTTTCCTGTTTCTGAATTTGTTTAGGCTAAAAGTTTTAAGTGTTTTGTCCTCTGCAATTTTATCCGCTTCATTGGACAATCTCACTATTGGATTTGTAATTGATCTTCCAAAATAAATAGCTAAAGCGACAGTTGCTAACAATATAAGACCAAAAGCTTTAAAAAGTTCAGTTTCCAAGTCAACTAATTCTTGTTCAATTTTTTTTCCTGAAACAGAAAGAAGAACAGCTCCTCTAACCATACGAATATTTTTAATTGGTATGGCTACGGACAAATAAAGTTTACCTTTACTATCTTGTCGCAAGATTTTTTTTGTTCTCCCTTTTAAAGCCATAATAACTTCTGGAAAGTCCTCAAATGAGAAAATTGTATTGTCTTTATATAGAGGTAAATTTAGAGGTTTTGATATTAAATTTGAAAATAAAGAGACAAATTTTGTAAAACTATTTTTAATGGAAAAAATATTGTCAACAGCTGGTAACGGGCTCACTTCAACAAATGGACTGTACTTCATACTTGCTTTTGTATCTGCTATTAAATTTCCATACATATTTAAAAGCCTTACTCGTATGTTAGAGCCATATTCAACCTTTGGGATAAGACTTTGTAGAGCTGGACTTGATATTTGATTATTCTGGATTAGACCATACTGATTTTCTGCCAACGCAAGTGCTTTTGTCAGAGTCAAACCTTGTCTTTCAATAGCTGCAAATTCTGACTTAATTAATATATCTTGATACTTATTAAAATAAATTAAAATGATTGGGTATAATATAACTGGTAATAATATTATAAATAAAATCCTCATTTTCAGAGGAAAATATAACTTCTCTAGTTTTTTAAAAATAAATTTCAATTTTATGAATCTCTATATCTATATCCCACACCATACAAAGTCTCAATATGATCAAAATCTTTATCATAAACTCTAAATTTCCTTCTCATTCTTTTGATATGACTATCAATTGTTCTGTCATCTACATATATAGTTTCACCATAAGCTGTATCAATGAGTTGATCTCTGTTTTTTACTAGCCCAGGTCTTTGAGCTAAAGAATAAAGAATTAAAAATTCAGTAACTGTAAGCCTAATTTCTTCACCTTTCCATTTACAAAGATGTCTATCTGGATCAAGTGATAAATTATTTCTTTGTATCAACTTGTCTGATACATCATTATTTTTATATGAGCTTCTTCTTAATACAGCTCTTATTCTTTCAATCAAAAGCTTTTGTGAAAAAGGCTTAGTAATATAATCATCAGCTCCCATTCGAAGCCCAATTGCTTCATCAATTTCATCATCTTTACTTGTTAAAAAAATTACTGGAACATCATTTGATTCTCTTAATTTTTTTAACACTTCCATCCCATCAAGTTTTGGCATTTTAATATCTAATATTGCTATATCAGGTGTGTTCCTTTGAAGTGCTATTAGCCCTTGTTCACTATCATTATAAGTTTCTATTACCCAACCTTCAGCTTTTAAAGCTACTGAAACTGAGGTTAAAATGTTATGATCATCGTCGATAAGAATTATTTTTTCACTCATTCTTTTGCCTGTGCTTTTATTAAAATTTAGTTATATTATAATTTGAATAGAACATTTTGGTTTATTCAAGGCTAAATTACGTTAATTTATATACATAATATCTAATGAGCTTCAGCCCAATTGTCTCCAAAGCCAGTATCTACTTTTAAATTTACGTTCAATGAAACTCTTGGTAAATTAGCATGCTCCATAATTTCTTGGATAATCTTTGAATATTTATCAATGCTATTTTCTTTTATCTCAAATACAAGCTCATCATGAACTTGCATTAGCATTGAAACATCATTTCTATAATTAAATAAATTTTTGTGTATTTTTATCATTGCTAATTTTATTATATCGGCCGCTGATCCTTGAATTGGCGCATTGATCGCTTGCCTTTCAGCAAATCCTTTTAACCTTTGATTTTTAGAATCACTTTCATTTATGTAGATACGTCTATTGAACAGCGTTTCTACGAAACCATTTTCTTCTAAGTTAGATTTGATTTCTTCCATATAATCTCTAATTCTTGGAAATCTTTTGAAATATGAATCTATAAATTCTTTTGCTTCATTTGCAGAGCACTTCAATTGTTTTGCAAGACCGTATGCAGAAATACCATATATAATTCCAAAGTTTATAGCTTTAGCTTTCCTTCTTGAATCTGAAGTCATTTCATTTATGGGAATCCCAAAGACTTTTGAAGCAGTGTCAGAGTGGATGTCTAGATCATTATTAAATGCATCCAACATTTTTATTTCATCAGCTATGTGCGCTATTAACCTTAATTCAATTTGTGAATAGTCCATAGATACTATTTTAAAACCTGGTTTAGACTCAAAAGCTGTCCTTATTAATCTTCCTTCTTCTGTTTTTATAGGTATATTCTGTAAATTAGGATTTGAAGAAGATAATCTTCCAGTACTAGCACCAACCATTGAATAATTAGTATGGACTCTTTTAGTTTTTGAATTTATTTGTTCAACTAATGCATCAGTATAAGTACTCTTTAACTTAGAAAAATGCCTCCAATTTAAAATGAGTTGTGCAATTTCATGTCCTAAATCTGATAGATATTCAAGAACCTCTACACTAGTTTGCCAAGATCCATTTTTGGAACGTTTGCCACCTTCGATCTTCATTTCATCAAACAAAATTTCTCCTAATTGTTTTGGCGAACCAACATTGAAAGTTTTACCACTATAATCAAAAATTTTTTTTTCTAATTTTATAATTTCAGTAGATAAATTTTTCGAAATTTCTGAGAGTTTTTGAGCATTTATTGTTACACCGGTATTTTCCATTTCAATTAATACATTAATTAATGGATTTTCTAATCTTTTATAAACAGAATATTTTTTTTCATTAAATATTCTCGGTAATACTCTATTATATATTGCTAGAGTTATATCTGCATCTTCAGATGCATAATCCAATGCATCAGATGGTGACAATTGATTAAATAAGATTTTGTTTTTACCTTTTCCACAAACATCTTCGTATTTAATTGTATTATGATTTAATTCACGAAAAGCAATAGCATCCAATTTGTGACTATCTACTCTTCCTGAGTCAACAACATAAGAAAGGCACATAGTATCTCCTATTGGATCAATATTTATATTACCATTATGTAATTGTTTAACTACTAGTGCGTCAAATTTGATGTTATGACCAATTTTTAAAATGGATTTATCCTCTAAAATAGGTTTGAGTAATTCAATTGCATCTTCAAAATGAATTTGATTAAAAGATTTTACATTATCAAAATTAAAGTCGGATTGATTATCATCGAGTTTTTGTCCATGTCTTAATGGTATATAACAGGCTAAACCTTCTTCACATGAAAGAGAAATTCCTACTAAATCTGCAGTTTTTGCATTTAAAGAATTAGTTTCACAATCAAATGCAATTACTGATTTACTATAACAATTCTCTAAAAATTTTATCAATTGATCTTTATTTTCAATTAATTCATATTTTTTGGAAATAGAGCTATATTCGTTTATATTGTTAACAGGATTAATCTTTATCTCAGATTTAGAGATATTAGTTTGTAATTCTCTACTATTTTCATATTTATTTAGTATGCTTTTAAAACCATGTGTCTTTAAAAAAGGAATTAATTTATTTAACTCTAATTCAGAGCTTATTTTAAATTCTTCTATCTGAGATTTAATAGGAACATTTTTTTTAAGTGTTACTAGTGACCTAGACAGTTTTGCTTGATCTGCAAACTCTAATAAATTTTCTCTTCTTTTATTTTGTTTTATCTCAGAAGCTCTATTTAATAATTGATCAAGGTCTCCATATTCGTTAATTAATTCTGCTGCTGTTTTAATACCAATTCCAGGAACACCAGGTATGTTATCACTAGTATCACCTGCAAGAGATTGAACATCAATTACTCTATTAGGATAAACTCCAAATTTTTCAAAAACTTTATCATCATTTATCCAGAATTGTTTCATAGGATCGAATAAAGTTGTATTTTGATCAACTAGCTGCATCAAATCTTTATCACTAGAGACAATTATAACATTTTTATTCATTTTTGACGCTATATCTGTATATGTAGCAATTAAGTCATCAGCTTCATACCCTTCCATTTCGACAACAGGTAATCCAATCGCATTAGTAGCATCTCGTATAATTGAAAATTGAGGGATTAATTCATCAGGAGGATCAGATCTATTTGCTTTATACAAATCATACAAATCATTTCTAAAAGTTTTTCTAGCAACGTCAAATATAACTGCTACATAAATTGGTTTAAAATCATCAATAAGCTTTAAAAGCATTTTAGTATAACCAAATACTGCATTTACTGGAACACCATCATTGTTGCTCATTGAGGGTAGGCCATAAAAAGCTCTAAAAATATATCCTGACCCATCAATAAGAAATAAATTATTTGGATCATTCAATTTAAGATTAGGTCTTGGATTATTTTCAATCGGTATATTCATTTATTTTAAAGAATTCTTTTTGTTAGATTTATTTTCGTATTAATAAAAATTGCATTTAAAACTACCTTGCAACCTATTTATTAACAGTATTATTATAATTAATTATTAGAGAGTTGTCATTAAATCAAAATTAATGTCATTTTATATATTATTATATATTTAAGAAAAGAAAGAACTTAAGTGACAGAAATATATTGGGAAGTTCCACATAATAAATTAGCATTGCAAATTGAAAAGTTATATAAAATTTATAATGATAAAGTCAAAAATATTGCCTTAGATGATATATCCTTAAATATCCCCGTTGGTAGTATATTTGGTTTACTTGGACCTAATGGCGCAGGAAAATCAACTCTAATTAATATTATTTCTGGAGCAGTTATAAAAACTTCTGGGAAGGTATGTATATGGGGTTTAGATATAGATAAATATAGAAAACAATCTAAACTCGCCGTTGGTGTTGTACCACAAGAACTCAATATAGATGCTTTTTTTACACCCAAAGAAACTCTCAATCTGCATTCTGGAATGTTTAATGTTCCAAAAAATAATTGGCGAACAGATGAGCTTTTAAAATTAATGGATTTGACTGATAAAGCTGGAACATATAGCAGAAAATTATCTGGTGGAATGAGAAGAAGATTATTAGTAGCCAAAGCCATGGTCCACTCACCACCTATTATTATACTTGATGAACCAACAGCAGGAGTAGATGTAGAATTAAGACAAAAACTATGGGGTTATTTTAAAAAATTAAATGAATTGGGTGTTACGATAATATTAACCACACATTATTTAGAAGAGGCTGAATTTTTGTGTGATCATATTGCTATAATCAATAAGGGCAAAATTATTGCTAATGAAACAAAAAAATCTTTGCTTTCTAAATCAAATCAAAAAGTAATATTTATTACATTCACTAACGACAATATTACTGAAAAAGATAAAAATTGTATTAATAATATTGGTAATGTTAAAATTCATAAAAATAAAATTGAAATATATTTCGACCCCAATCTTATGTCTATGAATAAAATTATAGAAACAATTTATAAAACAGATTTAAAAATATTAGATTTATCAACTAAAAGTGTCAGCTTAGAAGAGGTTTTTGTTAATTTGATAAAAGATAATTAGATGAAATAATTCAATGAATTGGGTTGTTTATATGGTGAAATGTAATGATAGTTCTATTTACACTGGGATATCAAATAATTTAAATAGAAGATTAGATACTCATGCAAAGGGTAATGGTTCAAAATATGTTAGAGCCAGATTACCTTTTAAATTAATTTACATTGAGGAGTGCCTAAGTAGAAGCAAAGCTATTAAAAGAGAAATAGAAATTAAAAAACTTGATAAAAAACATAAAGAATTACTAGTCAAATTATATAATAAAAAAAAGGAGTTTTAATGAGCATTTCCAAATTTGTTTTTATAGTCTCTATGAATGTTAAAAAAGAATATGAAGATTTATTCAATGAAGTATATGATAAAGAACATGTACCTCATTTACTAAATGTTTCAGGAGTAAATAGAGTTACTAGAGGTAAAGGGATACCTTTTAATTTTTCTATCGGTGGTGTAACAAAATCAATGGGTTCACCCAATCAAAAATTTGTGGCAATGTATGAAATTGATAATCCAGATGTTATCAAAAGTAAGGAATGGGCAATTGCTGTTGAAAAAGGACGATGGAGCACGCATGTAAGACAACATACTTATGACAGATCACATTATTTATATGAATATTGTTAAATAAAAAATAAAGTTTTCTTTTGACACATGTTAGTTTTTAATATCATAATATTTGATATACTTAATTTTATGGAGATTAACTATGTCAAACATAATCGAAACTAAATTTGGTACATTAGTAAATACTAGTAAAATAGCTGCAGGCAGCGCATCTAGTATTAAGAAAAGTGGTGCATTCTATAATTTTTCTATAAGAATAACCCATGATGATATTCGTGAGTATTCATTTACAAATTTAGCAAGAGCTGAGTATATGAGAAGGATAATGATTGATCATTTAGAACAAAAGATCAAAAAAGAATCTAAAATTAAAAATACAAAGTGAACTAAATTATCAATTTTTTTGATTAAAAGCCTAATTTGTAAATGAATAATAATGACTAGAATAGTTGTGAAAAAATTATTTAATTAAAATCGATTAAATTTTAATTAAATTTAACTTTTTGCATAAAAACATTACATTTATAATTTTTTTTTTTCATCGAATTCTAACTATTAGTATTATTTAATAATTTATATTTAATTGTAGGTGGGAGGCAATATATAAAAAAAAGGAGATATTAATGTTTTTTTGCAATAATGCTAGTTTGCTCCCCTCTTAATCTTATACACCATGGTAATGAATGTTTCGGAATTGAAGACACAAATGGTTACTATTTAACAAAGCATAAGTGTAATCTCAGAATAAATGAAATGGAAACAGAACTTTTAACTGCGCTTAGTTATCCTGTAATGATAAGTAAGAGATGCATAAGAGTTAATATGAAATCAGCTTAGTTAATCAAAGTTTTTATATAAAATCTACATATGAAGTAAATGGTGCGGCTGAGAAGACTCGAACTTCCACGGGTTTTATCCCACAGCGACCTCAACGCTGCGCGTCTACCGGTTCCGCCACAGCCGCAATAAAATATTCTTCTGCGATAACAAAATGATATAATTATTGCAAGATAAATAATATATTATGTATACAAATTAACGGAAGTACTTATTTTGATTAATGAAATAGAGTGGAAAACATCAAATAATCCTGTAGAATATAATTTTGCAGTTTCACAAATGAAAAAACGTGTTTTAGAGATTAAAAAAAAATCTGCATGTGAGATGATCTGGCTCTTAGAGCATAATTCTATATTTACTGCCGGTACATCTGCTAAACTAGAAGATTTAAAAAATAATAACATAAATTTTCAATATACTGGCAGAGGTGGACAGTGGACTTGGCATGGGCCTGGTCAAAGAGTTGTTTACTTAATGTTAAATTTAAAAAATAGATTACAAGATGTGAGAGCATATGTATATGCACTAGAAGAATTAATAATTCTTACTTTAAAAGATTTCTATATTAATGGAGCAAGGATTAATGGTCAGCCTGGTGTATGGGTAAAAAATAATAATGGATGGGATAAAATTGCTGCGCTAGGTATTAGAATATCAAATTGGATAACGTTTCATGGAATATCTATAAATGTAAATCCAAATCTAGATGAATTCAATAATATTGTACCTTGTGGGATAAAAAATTCTGGTGTAACTAGTTTTTACAAATTGGGAAAAAAAATATCACTTATAGAATTAGATATCAGTTTAAAACAAAATTTTAACAAAGTTTTTGATGATGACAGTTTATTTAAATTAAAATAATTATCATTTCTTGAAAAGAGTGTAAAAGCATTCTTTTAAGGTCTCGTCAGCACGTACTGCGTCTAATTTTAAAGTTTTATCACTATCTTTATTTCCAAAAAATCCTTCTACAGGTTTTTCAAAATGAAGTATTTGGTTTCGTCTTATTCTAAGCCAATGAAAATTTTTTGAGCTTTTAATGTGATTTATATCTAATCCATCAACATAATCTAAGTAATCTGAATCATTCATAATATTATCTATTATCGTAAGGGAAAGTATGATTACTGACGCCCACATTTTATTTTCAAACGCAATATTGTATTCATCAAACAACACTTTGGCATGAGTATTTAATTGGTTAATGAAATGTTCATTTATCTTTTTTGACATAGTAAAAAACTGTTTTTCATTTAAAACAATCTAAAAAAAATATAGTTTTATTTAACTCAATAGATATTTCTTTTCTTTTCTGTGAGGTTTCTTCATCAAAACCCCAATTTTCTGCTTGCCACAATTCGTCTAAAAACGACAACTCAAACACTTCATTTTTTGAAATATCTTTTTTTAAAACACATAATGATAAGAAGATAGATCCTGTAATACTGGTAATTCTATGTAATGCTGAAATCTCAAAATTATTGAACTGATTAATTATATTATTTAACTTACTGTGTACGGTAATATGTTGTTTTTTAGGTAAAATACCACGAAATACTTGAACTTTAGTGCCGATGTATTTTTCAATAAGTAATATTATTGGATCCCATTTATTTTTTTGTAGTTCAACTAATTCTTTTGGATTTTCAGCTCGATAACAAATTAAATCTGTATCAATATAATCAAGAATATCATCAATATACGAATTTCTATTATCTATTATTTTATCTAAAGAAGTTGATATAAGTCCATAAAGAATCATTGATTCAGTATTTATATTTTTTGAAACTTGATCCCATTCTTTTACAATCTCTTTAGTTAAGTTCAAGTTTGGAAGTACTAATTCCCTTTTTAGAGGGGTTTGTAGAATTCTTTCATCTAACATAATTTCAAAAGAGTTAGGTGATGTTTTTTTTATACTGACTTTTTTCCAAAATTTTTTCATTTTAGGAATATATAGTTTTCAATAATTTACTTAATTCAATTGAATTACTGACTAAATAGCTTGCTCCAGCAGAGGATAATAGTTCCCTACTATTATAACCCCATGTAACGCCTATACTAATAATACCTGCATTTACTCCTAAACCAATGTCATTGATTGTGTCACCAATCATTACACAACGTTCCTTTTGCACACCTAAATCGTTCATTGCTTTGATTGCCATCGCAGGATTAGGTTTGGGTATATTTTCGTCTGTGCTCATTGTTATATCAAAAATTTTTGATAAATTATGCTTTGCCAAACCATTTGTTAATCCAATTCTTGATTTATTAGTTGCAATTCCAATTAACCAATTACTTTCTTTAAGTTCATTCAATAATTTAACTAATCCAGGGTATAATGGTTCATTTTGCAAACCCAATCTACCTTGTTCTGCATACCACGATCTGTAAGCATCTGAAATTTGTTCTGGTGTTACATTAAAACCTGGAGGCATATATTCATCTAAAGCAATCGCAAGTGGCTTACCAATATTTTCTCTAACTTTTTTTGGATCTGGATCTGGTAATCCACACATTCTAAAAGCTTCAATAGCACCTTGAACTATCATTATTGCAGAGTCAACAATTGTTCCATCATAATCAAATAAAGCTAATTTTAAATCTTCTGGCAATTTATACTCTCCAACAATTAAATAAAAATATCATGCAATTTTTTTGGTAATTTTAATCCTAGGAATTTTAGGTTTTGCATAAAATCTTCTGAGACTTCTGCTGTAACAGTTTCATTTTCATTTATTCTAATTGAATAGGCGTGTAATTGTAAATTCTTTATATTATTGGGTTCCCATTTGATCTGAGAAATTTTCTTATGTTTTGGTAAATTTTTGGAAGACAAATAAACTTCTGATAAACCTCTATATTTAACATCCCCAACTATAGGAGCATTTATATACTCTAGATGTACTCTTAATTGATGAGTACGACCTGTTTTGGGATAAAGAGCAATTAAAGCCACACGTGACCCAACCTTATCTAAAACTTTAAATTCAGTTACAGCTTTTTTACCTATTTTTTGGTCAACTGACATTCTTTGATTGTTTATTGTACCTGATTTTGACAATGGCAAATCAATAGTACCTATATCATCAATTGGACATGGTGAAACAATAGCTAAATATGTTTTAATTATTTTTCTAGCTTTAAACAAAGATGTAAATTTTTTAGCTGCTTTATTATCTTTTGCAAGCAACAATAAACCAGATGTATCTTTATCAATTCTGTGGACAAGTTTTAGTAAAATATTATCAGTGGAAATACACTTAAGCATGTCGTCAATATGGAACTTTTGCTTACTACCACCTTGCACTGCAAGACCGCTAGGTTTATTTATTGCTATATATTCACTTGTTTCGTTAATAAATATTTTTTTAAATAAATTTTTATAAAATTTTTGATTATAATTACTTATCTTTTTTTCTTGAAAAGGCTCCTCAAAACTTATTTTTTGTGAATAATTTAAATCTTGACCATAAGATACCTTAGTTGATGATTTAGCTTTTTTTCCATCTAGCAAAATCATTCCAGATCTTAAAAACTTTTCTAAAAGTGATTGATTTATCTGTCCTAATAATCTTCTGACACATCTATCGAGTCTAGTTCCATGTTCTTTTTCAGGTATTTTAATTTGTAACATCATAAATTTCTATTTTAAGTTATATTTATCTATACTCCAAAAATCCATCCCTCTTTCTTAGATGAATTTGGAACATTCCAATTTTTTTTGTCAGCTGATAAAAATCTTAATGCTGCTGACGAAATTATTGAGTCAGCATCATCTTGATCTGGACCTCCAATTATTTGATTTTTTTTAAGAGGTTTTGAATTAAAAAACTCTAATGATTTATTAATATTTTCTATTGTATAACCTATTTTTTTTTCAGGTTTTACGTTTGAAAGTCGAAAATAATAAGTTGGAAAAATCTCAACAAGCAAGCTTTTACTTGAAAAATTCAGTTCATCGAAAGGCCAAATTTTTGCTTTATTTTTTAATAAATTAAGAATTCTCATACCGGACAAAGTACCTGTACCAACTGCGCCAGGTCCTACACAATTAAAAGTTGGACTTGGAGAAAGTAATTTTTTCTTAGCAAGTCTCTCCGTACATCTTCTTCTGCTAGCAAAATGTGAACCTTTAAGTTTTGGTGAATTAAAAAATTTACCATACGTTTTACTTGCCCAGATCGCTCCACCATAATAATTTTCAGCATTTTTATTTGAGTCGTCTATCAACTTCCATAATTTATCTGAATTAATAGGACTATCTTTTATACCTGGAAAATAACAACATCTGTCATAGAAAGGATATGAAAATGCAAAGTCAAATCCTATTAAGTTTCTTTGTGATTTTATTTCTTTATAAAGCCATTCTATTAGAGTCGTTCTTTTCCAATATTTATCACACAGAGGTTTGACTATTTTTGGTACTTTATTCCCTTTTATACATTCTGCAACACTAATTCCTCTTTGAAAACTATTTTTGTCGCCTGACCAATCTATTCCTATAAATTTATCAAAATACATTTTTTACTCACAAAAAAACCGTTCAAATTATTTGAACGGTTTTAGAATTTATTTATAATGAATATTACCCAGCAACAGCTTCTTTTGGTTCATCTTCATTTGTATTGTTATTTTGCACTGGACCGCTATCTTGGCCTCTAGCATCTTCATTTCTATCAACTAACTCAAGAACAGCCATTGCAGCGGCGTCTCCATATCTATAACCAGCTTTTAAAACCCTTGAATACCCTCCTTGTCTTTCTGCATATCTTGTTGCAAGATCACCAAACAATTTTGATACCATGTTATTATCCCTTAGCTGAGAAAAAGCTTGTCTCCGCGCGTGCAAGCTACCCTTTTTACCCAAGGTAATTAACTTATCTATTATAGGTTTCATGGTTTTAGCTTTAGGTAAAGTTGTTATAATTTGCTCATGCTTTATTATAGCCTGTGCCATATTTTTAAAAAGAGCTTTCCTGTGTGAGGAAGTTCTATTTAATTTTTTACCTTTAATTCTATGTTTCATTGGTAAACTCCTAAAATCTATTTGGACTAGAATGGTTCTTCTATTTTTTTTACTAATTCTTCAATATTTTCTGGTGGCCAATTTTCTACATCCATTCCTAATTCCAAACCCATAACCTTTAACACTTCTCTTATCTCGTTTAAACTTTTTCTACCAAAATTTGGTGTACGTAACATCTCAGGCTCTGATCTTTGTACTAAGTCTCCAATATATACAATGTTATCATTTTTTAAACAATTAGCTGATCTTACAGATAATTCTAATTCATCGACTTTTCTAAGCAGGTTTTTGTTAAATGGAAGATCTTCTAAAACTTCAGTGACTTCTTCTTCTTCAGGTTCTTCAAAATTTATGAAGTTATTTAATTGGTCTTGCATAATTCTAGCAGAAAATGCAACGGCATCTTCTGGCGAGACCGAACCGTCAGTCGTAACTACTAGTGATAGTTTATCAAAATCTGTTTGTTGGCCAACACGTGCATTATCTACATTGTAGGATACTTGAGTAACTGGGCTATATATCGCATCAACTGGAATAACTCCAATTGGGAGATCTTCTTTTCTGTTAGTTGTAGAAGATACATATCCTTTACCATTTTCTACGGTGAATTCCACAGAAAGTTTTGCTCCACTGTCTAAGGTACAAATTTCATGATCTTTATTCATAATTTCAACTTCAGAAGGACATTCTATCATACCAGCGGTAACTGTGGCAGGACCATTTACATTAAGTTGAATCTTTTTAACCCCGTCGTATTCCATCCTAACTTTAATGCCTTTGACATTCAAAATAATATCGGTAAGGTCTTCTCTTACTCCTGGTATAGAAGAAAACTCATGTAATACTCCTTGAACCTGAATTGAAGTTATAGCAGAACCCTGAAGTGAAGAAAGAAGTATCCTTCTAAGAGCATTTCCTATTGTAACTCCATATCCTCTTTCAAGAGGCTCAGCAATAATTGTTGAAGTGTTTTTAGAGCTACTATCCTCTTTAACCTCTAGCTTCGACGGTTTAATTATTTCTTTCCAATTCTTTTCAATCATGATTACTCTCTGTAAATAATTTAGTTATAGATTTTTTATTTGTTTATCTAGACTCTTCTTCTTTTTTTTGGTCTACATCCATTATGAGGAATTGGCGTTACATCTCTTATAGAATTAACTTGAAAACCAATGGTTTGTAATGCTCTTAAAGCTGACTCTCTTCCTGAGCCAGGACCTTGAACTTGAATGTCAACTGTTTTCACACCATGTTCAGATGCTTTTTTCCCAGCATCTTCTGCTGCAAGCTGTGCTGCATATGGTGTAGATTTTCTAGAACCCTTAAAACCCATAGCACCTGATGATGACCACGATATAGCATTCCCTTGTATATCAGTAATCGTAATAACCGTATTGTTAAAAGATGAATTAACATGTGCTACTGCGTTAGTTACATTCTTTTTTTCTTTACGACGAATCCTGGTTTGAGTAGGTTGTTTAGCCATTATTAAGTTCCCTTATAAATATTATTTCTTCTTTCCTGCAATTGCTTTGGCAGGGCCTTTTCTTGTTCTTGCGTTTGTATGTGTTCTTTGGCCTCTTACAGGTAAATTTCTTCTATGTCTTAGACCTCTTAAACAACCCAAATCTAAATACCTTTTAATATCCATTGAAGTTTTTCTTCTTAAATCGCCTTCAACTATATAATCTGTATCAATTAAATCTCTAATTTTGGTAAGTTCATCCTCTGATAAATTATTAATTCTTTTATCTTCAGCAATTCCAACTTTTTTACATATATTTTTAGAACTTGTTAATCCGATACCATGAACATATGTAAGAGCTATAAGAACTCTTTTATTAGTTGGTACATTAACACCTGCAATACGTGCCACTAAACTCTCCTTTTTTCAATTAAGGTCTATTTGATTCCAAACAGACCGGAAATTATAATGTTAAAAGATATACAGTCAACTTTATAATCAGGTTAATATTTTTTGAATATCTTTCGAAACATCTTCAACATTTTGCATACCGTCGATTGAATGTAATTTATTTAAATTTTTGTAATATTCTAATACTGGTAAAGTATCTTTTTTATAAACTAATATTCTATTTTTTAAGATTTTAGAATTATCATCATCTCTTGAAATTTTAGATTCTAAAGCTCTTTTAGTAATTCTCTTTAAAAGAATATCTTCATCAACATTTATTTCTATAACTTTATCTATATGAATATCTAATTTATTTAAAATACTATCTAAATCTATAGCTTGCTTAAGTGTCCTTGGGAAACCATCAAGAATAAAACCATTTTCACAATCTGGTTTTATAATTCTTTTTTCAATCATTGATATTATAATTTTATCAGACACTAAATCACCTTTGTCCATGATAGATTTAGCAGCCTTTCCTAATTCTGTTCCTAATTTAACTTCTTCTCTCAACATATCTCCAGTTGAGATCTGAACAATTTTATATTTGTTAATTAAAATTTCAGCTTGTGTTCCTTTACCAGCACCAGGTGGTCCAAAAAGTATTAAATTCATTTAACGCCTCCCACCTCTTAATTTTGTTTTTTTTATCAAACCTGAATATCTATGCGCAATTAGATGTGATTGAGCTTGTGAAACTGTATCCATTGAAACAGTGACCACTATTAATAAACTAGTTCCACCTAAATAAAAAGGAATTGAATACTTGGATATTAAAATTTCAGGTAAAATACAAACTGCTGCCAAGTATGTGGCACCTATAGCTGTCAATCTTGTTAAAACAAAATCTAGATAATCTGCAGTTGGAGGGCCTGGTCTAATTCCTGGAACATATCCACCATTTTTTTTAAGATTGTCGGCAGTTTCATCTGGATTGAATACGATAGCTGTATAAAAAAATGCAAAAAATACAATTAGACCAATATAAATTGCAAGATATAAAGGTTGACCTCTTCCAAAATATGAATTTAACGTTAACACCCAATCAGAGCTATTACCATCTAATCCAGAAAATGAAGATAATGAAGTTGGTAACAACAATAAAGCGGATGCAAAAATAGGAGGTATCACTCCAGGAACATTAATTTTAAGAGGTAAGTGTGAAGAATCACCAGCAAACATTTTGTTACCCATTTGTCTTTTTGGATATTGAACAATAATTTTTCTCTGAGAACGTTCAATGAAAACAATAAAAATTATAACTGCTATTGCAAGAATTAAAATACCTATAATTAAGAAAGTTGATATTGAACCAGTTCTACCTTGTTCTAAAATTTGTGCAATAGCTCTTGGAAGTTCTGCTACTATTCCAGCAAAAATAATTAATGACACACCATTGCCTATACCCCGAGAAGTAATTTGCTCTCCTAACCAAAGTAGAAACATTACTGACCCTACTAGAGTAACTACGGTTGTAATCTTAAAAAAAACACCTGGATTATTTACTAGCGATCCTGAAGAACCTGAGGTACTTTCTAATGCTATGGCAAAACCATAAGCTTGTACGGTAGCGAGTAAAACGGTTAAGTATCTTGTGTATTGATTTATAGTTTTTCTACCTGCTTCGCCTTCTTTTTTTAATTGAGACATTTGTGGAGAAATTGATGTCATTAGTTGCATAATGATTGCAGCAGAAATATAAGGAAGAATTGTTAGTGCGAATATAGTCATTCGTCCTAGAGCGCCACCAGAGAACATGTTAAACATACCCAAAACACCGCTGTTGGCATTATTTACAATTTCAGATAAAGCTACAGCATTTATACCTGGTACAGGTATATACGTGCCTAATCGATATACAATTAAAGCACCAAGTGTAAACAATATTCTTTGTCGTAGTTCGGTAGCTTGACCCAATACACCAAACATACTTTCATTAGCCATAAATTAAACCCCAGGTTTTTTTTCTTGTTTTATAGATTTTTTTTTATCATCAAGAACTATTACTGAACCACCATTTTTCTCAATATTTTCTTTTGCTGTCTTAGAAAAAGCTGAAACTTCTATATCGATTTTAACTTTAATATCACCTTTTCCCAAAAGTTTTATTTTAGCTTTTTTTGATTTAACTAATCCTAAATCCAACAGTGTTTTGTAACTAATTATTTTTTTTGGATCAATTTTCTTTCCATCAATAAGCTTTTGAATATTATCTAAGTTTAATTCAGTATAATTAACTCTGTTTATATTCGTAAAACCTCTTTTAGGTAAACGTCTATGAATGGGCATTTGTCCACCTTCAAAACCTTTTATAGAAACACCAGATCTTGATTTTTGGCCTTTGTGACCTTTTCCAGATGTTTTGCCGGTACCTGAACCAATACCTCTACCAATTCTTTTTCGAGACTTGTTTGATCCTAAGTTATCTTTTATTTCATTAAGCTTCATTTTATACTCCTATCTAGCAAAAATTAATCAATTAACTTCAACTAGATGTTTAACTTTACCTATCATACCCCTAATTGATGGGGTGTCGTCTAATTCTTTGGATCTACCAATTTTATTTAAACCAAGACCTATTAAAGTTTGTCTTTGATATGATTGTCTACCTATTGGACTTTTCTTTTGTGTAACAATAATTTTTTTTTTGTTTGACATTTTCATTCCTAACTAGCATTTGCATTTGAGGTTGCATCTGACTTTAATTGATTTCCAAAAATCTCAGAAACTTTTCTACCTCTTTTATTAGCCACATTTCTTGGAGAATACATTGATGAAAAAGCATCAAAAGTTGCCTTTATCATATTATGTGGGTTAGAAGTACCGATTGATTTTGCAACAACATCTTGCACTCCTAAAGTTTCAAAAACAGCTCTCATTGGGCCGCCAGCAATTATACCAGTTCCAGAAGGCGCTGTTCTTAAAACAACTCTGCCAGCTCCAAAATGACCCTTCATATCATGATGCAATGTTCTACCTTCTTTTAATGGAACTTTTACCATATTTTTTTTTGCATCATCTGTTGCTTTTTTTATTGCTTCAGGTACTTCCTTAGCTTTGCCAGTTCCAAAACCAACTTTTCCTCTTTGGTCACCAACTACAACGAGAGCAGCAAAGCCAAAGCGCCTACCACCTTTTACAACTTTAGCAACTCTATTAATTCCAACTAACTTATCAATTAGGTCATTATCGTCTTTATTAAAATTTTTATCTTGTTTTTCAATTCTTGCCATTATTTGCCCCTAAAATATTAAACCACTTTCTCTAGCCGCCTCGGCCAAGTTCTTAACTCTTCCGTGATAAATATACCCACCCCTATCAAATACAACATTTTTTATACCTTTTTTTATAGCTTTTTCAGCTATTTTTTTTCCAACGAGAGATGCAACTTCTTTGGTACCACAATTTTTAAATTGTTTTTTTATGTTACTTTCAAGACTCGAGGCGGCTGTGATTGTAATTCCTTGAGTGTCATCTATTATTTGTCCATAAATATGACGGCTTGATCTAAATACAGATAATCTTAATTTTCCATAAGATTTAGCTTTCAAAGCTTTTCTATTTCTTAGTTTTCTTTTATTGTGCAAAGATATCGAATTACCCATTTAAACCTCTATTTCTTCTTACCTTCTTTTCTTAAAATAAATTCGTTGCTATATCGAATTCCTTTACCCTTGAATGGCTCTGGTGGTCTTTTTGAACGAACCATTGCAGCAAACTCTCCTAGTTTTTGCTTATCCGGGCTAGAAATAATAAATTTTGTATTACCATCCATTTTAATAGTGATATATTCTGGCACTTCGATTTCAACTGGATGACTTAATCCAAGGTTTAAATTTAATTTTTTTCCTTGAAGCGCTGCTCTATAACCAACACCAACGATTTCCATCTCTTTTTCAAAACCAACGCTAACACCTTGTACCGCGTTATTAATTAGTGCTCTTGTTGTTCCCCAAATAGCTCTGTTCTTATTATCTTTGTCTTTGAGCTCTACCTTAATTTCTTTTTCATTAATTGTAACATTAACTGTGTTATCTATTGGAGCGCTCAGTTCCCCCTTGGAACCTTTTACTAAAAATTTATTATCTACTTTTTTTACTTCAACACCACTAGGTATATTAATAATGGCTTGACCAACCCTTGACATAAAAATACTCCTAAAATACTTGACAAAGAATTTCACCACCCACATGAGCTGCTCGAGCTTCATTATCGCTCATTACACCTCTTGGAGTAGACAAAATTGATATACCAAGACCATTATAAGTCCTAGGCAAATTATTTATACTTGAGTAAACTCTTCTTCCAGGAGTGGATACCCTTTTAATTTCGCTTATTACTGGTTTACCTTCATAATATTTTAATTCAATTTTGAATTCATGAATACCAGGTCTTTTTTCAAATTTAGAGAAATTACGAATGTATCCTTCTCTTTTAAGCACATCTAATACATTGCCTCTAAATCTTGATGCAGGAGCCTCTACAACAGCTTTATTGGCTGACTGACCATTTCTAATCCTAGTCAACATATCCCCTAGCGTATCACTCATTGACATAATTAATACCTTTCTACCAACTTGATTTAACCATACCTGGAATTTGACCAGATAGAGCCAATTCTCTTAAAGCTATTCGTGACATTTTTACTTTTCTGTAGTAACCACGTGGTCTACCCGTAATTAAACATCTATTTCTTAATCTTATTTTTGCACCGTTTCTTGGCATTTCAGACAGCTTTAGTTGAGCTTCGAAACGTTGTTCCATTGGAAGAGATCTGTCACTGCATATAGCTTTTAATCGATCCCTTCTTGATTTACTTTTTTTAACTTGCTTTTCTTTATTTAAATTTTTTTGGATAGCACTTTTTTTTGCCATCTATATCTCCTGGTTAAGTTATTATTGGTTAAAGGGAAAATCAAAACCGTTCAATAATTCCCGAGCCTCTTCGTCTGATTTGGCGGAGGTTACAAAAATTATATCCATACCTCTGACAGAATCTACATTATCATATTCTATTTCTGGAAAAACATATTGTTCTTTTAATCCTAGTGCATAGTTACCTTTACCATCAAAGCTTTTTGTTTTTACACCTCTAAAATCTCTAACCCTAGGTAATGCAATATTTACAAATCTATCTATAAATTCATACATTTTGTTTTTTCTTAATGTAACTTTTACACCTATTGGCATGCCTTCTCTGAGCTTAAAACTTGCATTAGCTTTTTTTGATTTTGTTATAATAGGCTTCTGACCTGTAATTGCCGCTAACTCATTTAATGCCACTTCTATTTTTTTACTGTCTTTTACAGCTTCACCAACCCCCATGTTGATAACAACTTTTTCGAGCTTTGGTATCTCAAGATCATTTTTGTATTTAAACCTATCTTTAAGAGTTTTAGCGATTTCTTTTTTGTATTTTTCCTGCAATCTTGTATTCATCTTGAGCTCCAAATTATTTATCTAATAATGATCCAGATACAACTGATAATCTTCTTTTTAAACCATCTTTTAAATCATATTTTACTCTTGTTGCTTTTCCAGTTTCAGGGTCTAAGTGAGCTACATTTGATATATGAATGGATGCCTCTATTTCTTCAATTTTGCCAGGACTTTCTTGAGTTGCTTTCCTATGACGCTTTACAATATTAACTCCCTCCACGATTACTCGATCATTAGATTTTATTACTGAAGTTACATTGCCAGTTTTACCTTTATCTTTACCAGTAATAACGATCACTGTATCGCCTGTTTTAATTTTAAGTTTCTTATTCATCACAAAACCTCCGGCGCAAGTGATACTATTTTCATGAATTTTCTACTTCTTAATTCACGAGTAACAGGGCCAAATATACGGGTTCCAATGGGTTCGTTACTTTTATTAACTAAAACTGCTGCATTTTTGTCAAACCTAATACAAGTACCATCATTTCTTCTTACCTCTTTAGAAGTTCGTACTATTACAGCTCTATGAACATCACCTTTTTTAACTCGACCTCTAGGAATTGCTTCTTTTATTGAAACAACAATTACATCACCAACAGCAGCTGTCTTTCTGCCAGAGCCTCCCAAAACTTTTATACACTGGACTCTTCTTGCACCTGAGTTGTCTGCAACATCAAGATTACTTTGCATTTGTATCATAATCTGTCCCCACTAATTTATTAATATATCACTTCAAAACGTTTGTTTTTTGAAATGGGTGTGCATTCTCTTATATTTACAATATCTCCAACCTTATATTTGTTTTCACTATCATGAGCAGCAAACTTCTTTGATTTTGTTACAAATTTTTTATACATTGGATGCATTATTTTTCTTTCCACTACTACTGTGATTGTTTTGTCAGATTTATTACTCGTAACTTTACCTGTTAGAATTCTTTTAGGCATAATAGTTTATTTCCCCACATCTTTAGTTAACACAACACTATTTAATATCGTTTTAATACAAGCTATTTCTTTACGAATTAAACTGAACCTAGCAGGATTCTCGTTTTGTCCATTACTAACTTGAAATCTAAGATTAAATTGTTCTTTTCTGAGAAGTTTCAATTGATCTTTTAACTCATCAGTAGTTTTGGTTTTTAAATCCTTGGGTTTATACTTTGCCATTTAAATACCTCCGATTATTCGCCTAATCTTTTAACAACTTTTGAATGCATCGGTAGTTTAGCAGCTGCTAAGCTAAGAGCTTCTTTGGCAGCAATCTCTGAAACACCGTCCAACTCAAACATTATTTTTCCTGGCTTTACTCTACAAATCCAATATTCAGGTGATCCTTTTCCTTTTCCCATTCTAACTTCAGCTGGTTTACTTGAAACAGGAACATCAGGAAATATTCTAATCCAAACTCTTCCTGCGCGACGAAGATGTCTTGTTATAGCTCTTCTCGCAGCTTCTATTTGTCTAGCCGTAACTCTTTCAGGTTGTACGGCTTTTAATCCGTAAGATCCAAAATTCAATTTAGTCCCACCTTTAGCAAGACCATGAATTCTACCTTTATGAGCTTTTCTAAATTTCGTTCTTTTTGGTTGTAACATTATTTACCCCTGATCAGTACTTTTCATATTTGATCCCTTAACAGCATTTGTCATTTTTTTCTCCTGTGCCATAGGATCATGCTCCAGAACTTCACCTTTGAAAATCCAAACTTTAATTCCAGTTGCACCATACGTAGTAAATGCCGTTGATTCTCCATAATCAACATCAGCTCTCAATGTGTGCAACGGAACTCTTCCTTCTCTGTACCATTCAGTTCTAGCAATTTCAGCGCCACCAAGTCTACCTGCACAGTTAATTCTAACACCTTCTGCCCCAAGTCTAATTGCATTTTGCACGGCCCTTTTCATAGCTCTTCTAAACGCCACTCTTCTTTCTAGTTGTTGAGCAATACCATCAGCAACTAATTTTGCATCTAGCTCAGGTTTTCTTATTTCAATAATATTCAGACTTACTTCTGCATTAATTTTCTTGCTCAATGTACCTTTCAAAGTCTCAATATCTTGACCTTTTTTACCTATTACTAAACCAGGCCTTCCAGCGTAAATAGTAATTCTTGCTCTTCCAGCTGGTCTTTCTATGACTATCTTACTAACTGCAGCAGCCTTAAGTTTTTCAAACAAATATTTTCTTAGTTGAATATCTTGATGAAGCAAATCTCCATAAGATTTACCTCCAAACCATCTTGAGTCCCAAGTTCTATTAATACCCAATCTAAATCCAATTGGCTGTGTCTTTTGACCCATATTAAGTACCTTCCTGTTCAGATAATAGAATTGTTAAATGAGAAAATGGCTTTATAATCTTCGCGCCACGTCCTCTTGCCCTTGCATGAAAACGCTTCATAACTAAACCTTTGCCAACATGTGCTTCTTTTACAATAAGTTTATCTATATCCAATGAATGATTGTTTTCAGCATTTGCTATGGCTGATCTTAGGGCTTTTTCAACAGTATTAGAGATTCTTCTTTTTGAAAATTGCAAAATAGAGATAGCTTTTGAAGCTGTCTCTTTTCTGATCATTTGTGCGATAAGGTTTAGTTTTTGTGGGCTAACTCTTATATTCTTGAGTACAACTTTGGCCTCATTATCTAATTCCCTTCGCTTGTTTTTTTCTCTACCCATATTAACTCCTATCGCTTAGACTTTTTATCTGCAGTATGACCATAATATGTTCTTGTAGGTGAAAACTCTCCTAATTTATGACCAACCATAGTCTCAGTTATCGTAACTGGTATGAATTTTTTTCCGTTATAAACACCAAAGGTCAGACCAACAAATTGTGGCATAACAGTCGATCTTCTTGACCAAGTTTTTATAACATCGTTTCTACCTGAATTTCTAGCAACTTCAGCTTTTTTAAGCAGATATCCGTCCACAAATGGACCTTTCCATATAGATCTTGACATAAAGTTTACCTTATACTTTTCTTCTTCTGATTATTAATCTGTCTGTTCTCTTATTGTTTCTTGTTCTGAATCCTTTAGTTGGCTTTCCCCAAGGCGTAACTGGGTGCCTTCCACCTGAAGTTCTGCCTTCACCACCACCATGTGGATGGTCAACAGGATTCATTGCAACACCCCTAACAGATGGCCTTTTACCCAACCACCTATTGCGACCTGCTTTGCCAAGATTTGTATTTTGATTGTCCTGATTAGAAACTGCTCCAATAGTACATAAGCAAGAAGATAAAACTAATCTTACCTCACCTGACATTAATCTTAAGATTGAATAAGAAAGGTCCTTTCCTATCAATTGCACATAAGAACCAGCTGACCGCGCAATTTGGCCTCCCTTACCAGGTTTTAACTCAACATTATGAATAATGGTACCTACTGGGACCGAAGAAAGTGGCATAGAATTGCCGGGTTTTATGTCAGCTTTTTTTGAAGATACAATGTTATCTCCTATAGCTAACCTTTGGGGTGCAATAATATATTTTAGTTCATTATCTTCATACTTGATTAGCGCAATAAAAGCAGATCTGTTTGGATCATATTCTATTCGTTCCACAGTTCCTTTAACATCTAATTTTGTTCTTTTGAAATCAATAATTCTGTAACGTCTTTTATGACCACCACCACGTTGCCACATTGTAATCTTACCAGAGTTGTTTCGACCTCCAGACTTATGAAGGCCAACTGTTAACTTTTTAACTGGCTTACCTTTAAAAAGATCAGACTTATCAACTAAAACTAAACCTCTTTGTCCAGGTGTATTTGGTTTGTATTGCTTTAAAGCCATTTTTTAAACTCCTGCTGAAAAGTCAATAGTGTTTCCTGGAGCAAGTGTTACTATTGCCTTTTTTGTATTAGATCGCCTACCTAATACTCCCTTAAATCTTTTGACCTTGCCCTTTAGTAAAATTGTATTAACAGATGTAACTTTTACCGAGAATATTTTTTCAATTGATGATTTAACTTCTAGTTTAGTAGCATTAACGGGTACAGAAAATACCATTTTATTAAATTCAGATTGTTGCGTTGATTTTTCAGTAACCAAAGGATTTAATATTATTTGATAAGCTTTGTTTTGACTTATCTTCAAATCAATTTTTTTTCTAGGTCTTACACTCATGACAAACGCTCCTCAACAAATCTCAAGGCATCATCTATAATAATTAAATTATCTTTTTTAACTATGTCATAAACATTCAGTCCTTGATGAGATAAAACATCTAAGTTTCTAATATTAGCAGCAGCCCTTATTAGATTTTGATCAACATTATCACCCGAAATTATAAGAGCATTGTTTACACCCATTTTATTTAAGCTTTGCTTTAGTGAAGATGTTTTACCATCACTTTTAGAAGTTTCTAATATTATAAGTTTTCCAGACTTAAATTTATTGGACAATACAGACCTTAAACCTAATTTTCTTACTTTCTTATTCAAATTATGTGCATGAGAGTGGACCATAGGACCATGAGCCATTCCCCCTCCTCTAAACTGTGAAACCGAACCTGACCCATGCCTAGCTTTTCCGGTACCCTTTTGCTTATACATTTTAGCAGTTGTCATTTTAACTTCACTACGTGTTTGTACAGAGTGATTTCCTAAGCGCCTTTTAGCTAACTGCCACCTAATAACTCTTGAAACAATATCTTCTCTTGGAACAACACCAAATACTTTTTCGTTGAGGTTAATTTCTTTACCAACCTTATTACTTAAATTAACAGATTTAATTTTCAACTTCTGCTCCTTCATTTATTGAAGAAATTTCTTTTTTGTTTTGATCAGGTGATAAAGAAAGATCGTCACTATTAGCTTTATTATCATTTCTAAAGCCAGCAGGAAAAGGGGCTTCATTTGGAGTTTTGTATTTAATTGCATCTTTTAAGAGCACTATCCCATTTTTTGATCCTGGAACTGAACCTTGAATTAAAATTAAATCATCGTCTTCAAGTAATTTAACAACTTTTAAGTTTTGTGTTGTTATTCTAACGTTACCATATTGACCAGCCATTTTTTTCCCTTTCCAGGTTCTACCTGGATCTTGGCTATTTCCGGTAGAACCGTGTGATCTATGACTGATTGAAACACCGTGTGATGCTTGCATTCCTCCGAAATTATGTCGTTTCATTGCACCTGCAAAGCCCTTACCTTGAGACACTCCAACAACGTCAACTTTTTGACCAACTACAAAATGATTAACACCTAATTTGTCGCCAACATTCAAAATTGCATCTTCACTGACCCTAAACTCAACAACTTTTTCCTTTGGTTCAGTTTTTGCCTTAGCAAAAACACCTCTAAGAGGCTTTGATATGTTTTTTGGTTTTTTATTAGCAAAACCTAACTGAACTGCGGTGTAACCATCTTTATCAATTGATTTAATGGCTAAAACTTCCACATCTTCAATTCTTAGTACCGTAACAGGTATATGTTCACCATCATCACTAAAAATTCTTGACATACCCAATTTTCTTGCAATAACTCCACAGCGCATCTTATAATTCCTATAGTTTAATTTCTATATCGACACCTGAAGCTAAATCCAACTTCATAAGAGCGTCGACTGTTTGCGGGGTAGGCTCAACAATATCAAGCACACGTTTGTGAGTTCTCATTTCAAATTGTTCACGACTTTTTTTATCTACATGAGGGCCTCTTAAAACTGTAAACCTATTCAATGAAGTAGGAAGAGGAATAGGCCCCCTGATCTTTGCTCCTGTTCTTCTAGCTGTATTAACAATTTCAGAAGTAGATTGATCTAATATTCTGTGATCAAAAGCTTTAAGCCTAATTCTTATATTTTGATTATCCATTAAATCCTCGTTAATTTATCTACTAAATCTCTATTAATTAAGCTTCAATGCTTGATACAACTCCAGCACCTACAGTTCTTCCACCTTCTCTTATCGCAAACCTAAGTCCTTCATCCATTGCGATTGGAGTTATTAATTCCACAGAGATTGCAATGTTATCTCCTGGCATTACCATCTCAGTGCCAGAAGGCAACTCAACTGCCCCAGTCACATCGGTTGTTCTAAAATAAAATTGTGGACGATAGTTACTAAAAAATGGTGTGTGTCTTCCACCTTCATCCTTAGTTAAGATATAGGCCTCACCTTTAAATTTAGAATAAGGCTTAATTGAACCAGGCGCAGATAACACTTGACCGCGTTCAACTTCTTCTCTTTTTGTTCCCCTTAATAGAACTCCAACATTGTCACCAGCCTCACCAGAATCTAGCAACTTACGAAACATTTCAACACCTGTACATGTTGTTTTAGCTGTTTCTTTTATTCCAACTATCTCTATCTCTTCACCAACCTTTATAACACCTCGCTCAACACGACCTGTTACCACAGTACCTCTTCCTGATATAGAAAAAACATCTTCAATAGGCATTAAGAAGGGTTTATCTTTGTCACGCTCAGGCTGAGGAATATAAGAATCTACAGCAGCCATTAACTCTGTAATTGAATTTACACCAATGGCCTCGTCACGACCTTCAAGCGCAGCTAACGCACTTCCTTTAATAATTGGAATATCATCGCCAGGAAATTCGTAACTACTTAGTAACTCACGAATTTCTAACTCAACTAGTTCTAGCAACTCTTCATCGTCAACTTGATCAACCTTGTTCATATAAACAACCAAAGAAGGAACACCAACCTGACGAGCTAGCAAAATATGTTCTTTAGTTTGTGGCATAGGACCATCAGCAGCATTCACAACTAATATTGCACCATCCATTTGAGCAGCACCTGTGATCATATTTTTTACGTAATCAGCATGACCTGGGCAATCAACGTGAGCATAATGACGTTTCTCAGTTTCATATTCCACATGTGCAGTAGAAATAGTTATTCCTCTTTCTCTTTCTTCAGGAGCTTTATCAATTTGGTCATAAGCAGAAAAGTCAGCACGACCAGCGTCAGCCATGACTTTAGTAATTGCTGCAGTTAGTGTAGTCTTGCCATGATCAACATGACCAATTGTCCCAATGTTTACATGCGGTTTGCTACGATCAAATTTTTCTTTAGACATCTTTTATGACCTTTCTTTATCTTTAGTTTTTACTCTTTAAGCTAACTTAGCCTTTACTTCATCAGCTACTGCTTGCGGAACTTGATCGTAATGATCAAAAATCATTGTGTATTGAGCTCTACCCTGACTCATAGATCTTAAATTGTTAACGTAACCAAACATATTAGCTAATGGAACCATAGCATTAATAACTTGAGCGTTTCCTCTCGCATCCATACCGTTAACTTGTCCTCGTCTACTATTCAAATCTCCAATAATATCACCCATGTATTCTTCAGGTGTTACACATTCAACTTTCATTATTGGCTCAAGCAAAACTGGTGAAGCTTTTTGCATACCCTCCCTGAAAGCAGCCCTTGCTGCTATTTCAAATGCCATAACCGATGAATCAACATCATGAAACGCACCATCATGGAGGTTTACCTTAAAATCTATTGCAGGAAAACCAGCAATAATTCCAGAATCCTTTGCTTGAATTAAACCTTTTTCAACTCCTGGAATATATTCAGAAGGAATATTACCTCCTTTTATTGAATTAACGAATTCAAACTCCTGGTCAGGGTTTGGTGAGAATGTCATTTTAACTCTAGCAAATTGACCTGATCCACCAGATTGTTTTTTATGAGTGTAATCAACCTCAATTTCTTTAGTAATAGTCTCTCTATAAGCAACTTGCGGAGCTCCTATATTTGCTTCAACCTTAAATTCTCTCTTAAGTCGATCAATCAATATATCTAAATGAAGCTCACCCATACCTTTCATTATAGTTTGACCTGACTCTAGATCAGTTGAAACTTGAAACGAAGGATCCTCTGCGGCTAATCTTGCAAGTCCTGTAGACATTTTTTCTTGATCATTTTTGGATTTTGGCTCTACAGCTATCTCTATAACTGGGTTTGGAAAAGACATTGTTTCTAAAACTACAGATTTTATTGAATCACACAATGTGTCACCAGTAGTAGTTTCCTTCATTCCAGCTAATGCAACAATGTCGCCAGCAAAAGCTTCATCAATCTCTTCTCTATTATTAGAATGCATCATCATCATTCTACCAACACGTTCTTTTTTACCTTTGGTAGAATTTAAAAGCGCATCGCCCTTTTTAATAGAACCAGAATATATCCTTAAGAAAGTAAGCGATCCTACGAAAGGATCATTCATGATTTTAAAAGCTAAACCAGAAAAAGGTTCTACATCACTGGCTTTCCTTTCGATGTTTCTGGTTTCTGTTTTATCACCAGGAGCAAAGCCAACATAAGCTGGAACATCAAGTGGATCAGGAAGGTAATCTATAACTGAGTTGAGCATAGTTTGAACACCTTTATTCTTGAAAGCTGAACCACATAAAATTGGAACAAAATTCATTGCCAATGTTCCTTTTCTTATTAATTTTCTTAAAGAAATATCGTCAGGCTCTTCACCTTCCAAATATTTCTCCATCCATTGATCATCTTGTTCAACGGCTAATTCTATTAAGTGAGCTCTCATTTCTTTAGCTTTTTCGATTAATTCCCCTCTTATTTCACGAATTGTCCATGATGCACCCAAATCTTCTGAATCCCAAACCCATTCCTTCATTGAAACAAGATCAACCAATCCTAAAAAATTATTTTCTGCTCCAATTGGAAGATTTATTGGTAATGGGGTAGATCCTGTTCGGTCTTTAACCATACTTACGCATTTAAAATAATCAGCTCCGATCTTGTCCATTTTATTAACAAAAACAATTCTTGGAACTTTATATCTATCAGCTTGACGCCAAACAGTTTCAGTTTGGGGCTCAATTCCAGCATTTGCATCTAAAACAACAACTGCTCCGTCTAAAACAGCAAGAGATCTCTCTACCTCAATTGTAAAATCAACATGACCTGGAGTATCTATAATATTAAATCTAAATTTAGCTTCTTCTTCAGTAGAACCATAATATTTATCAAAATCTTTACCATTTTCTGTTCTTGTCCAGAAACACGTTGTTGCAGCTGAAGTTATTGTAATACCACGCTCTTGTTCCTGCTCCATCCAATCCATTGTAGCGTTACCATCATGAACTTCACCAATTTTGTGAGATCTACCAGTATAATACAAAACTCTTTCTGAAGTAGTAGTTTTACCCGCGTCAATGTGGGCAATTATACCAAAGTTTCTATATCTGTTTAAATTATATCCACGAGCCATTTTTGTACCTATATGTTTGCTACCAACGATAATGTGAGAAAGCTTTGTTAGCTTCAGCCATTTTATGAGTATCTTCTTTCTTTTTTACTGATGCACCCCTATTTGAAGAAGCATCTATTAACTCTCCACTCAATCTTTCAGTCATTGAGTTTTCAGATCTATTCCGACTACTATTTATGAGCCATCTAATTGCTAAAGCCAAAGCCCTGTCAGAACGAACTTCTACTGGAACCTGATAAGTGGCTCCACCAACTCTTCTTGATCTAACTTCTAGCTGTGGCTGAACATTTTCAAGTGCATCATGAAAAACTTTTATAGGCTCGTTACCAACTTTTTTTTAA
>CACBMD010000005.1 GCA_902539895.1 uncultured SAR116 cluster alpha proteobacterium | reverse complement strand
TAGTTGGAGGACTTTCAATTTCACTTATTGGAATTATTGGCTCTGCTCTAACTTTAGGTGCAAAAAGAGGAAATATTTTATTACCAATATTGATCATACCTTTGATAATTCCTATCTTAATATTTGGAGTTGGCATCAGTGAAGCAGTTAGAATAAATGAGTCACCTTTAGGTAATTTATTTTTATTAATTGGATTTACATTAATATATCTCGTGATATCGCCTTTTATTTCAGCTTTTCTGATTAGGATAGCAATAAGTCGTTAAATAATTTTGGTAAAAAGTATAAATGTTGGAATTTTGTTACTTCATGAATATTAAAAAAAGGAATTTAGTTAATGTTTGATTGGCTAGCTAATCCAAATAGATTCAATAAAATAACTGAAAAAATTCAGCCATGTATTCTTTTAATAGCCATAATTACACTCATCTCAGGACTATATTTTGGTCTTTTTGATAGCCCAAAAGATTATCAGCAAGGGGATGCTGTTAGGATAATGTATGTTCATGTTCCTTCCGCTTGGCTAGCATCATTTTTATATTTTAGTCTCGCTATTTCGTGTGTTTTTTATTTAGTATGGAAACATCCTTTAGCTGATTTAGTTTCAAGTTCAATTGCACCAATTGGTGCCCTATTTTCAGCTTTAACATTAATCACTGGTTCACTATGGGGTAAACCAATGTGGGGCACATGGTGGGTATGGGATGCAAGATTAACGTCAATGCTGGTGTTATTCTTTTTTTATCTAGGCTATATATTACTAAGTAATGCTTTTGAAAGAAAAATTGATGGTTCTAAAACAGCATCTGTTTTAGCTATAGTTGGGCTAATCAATCTGCCTATTGTTAAGTTTTCTGTTGATTGGTGGCATACTCTTCATCAACCAGCAAGTATCATTAAAATTGGAGGTCCGTCTATTGACGATAAAATGTTGTTACCACTTATACTTATGATTTTTGCTTTAAGTTTTTTTTCTTTATATATGATAATTTTGAACGTAAAAACCAAATTGATTGAAAAAAAATGTGAAGCATTATTATTAAAATCAAATTTAGAAGAAATGTCGAAAACAGGTTAAAATATGAATGAATCATTTTGGATAATGCAAGGTTATGAAATTTATATATGGCCAAGCTACGTATTAACTTTACTGAGCTTAGGTCTCCTTTTCGTTCATTCAACCAAACAATCTCAAAAAGCTAAAAAGTTACTTAAACAGTTATTAAAAACAAAAAATTAAATTTTAAAACATAGATCGATGTAAAATAGATGAATGCAAAATATAGACGCCTATTTATTACAATTATCGTTATATTAACACTTGGACTAGCAACTAAATTAATATTAATGGCCCTAGAAGATAATATTGTATATTTTTATACGCCAAATGATTTAATTGAAAAATTTAGTGATACTAAAAATATTCAAAGTAAAATCAGAATTGGCGGTTTGGTTCTTGAAAACTCAATCAAAAAAGAAGGTAAAAAAACTATCTTTATGATTACTGATAGAAAAAAAGAAGTTAAAGTTGAATTTAAAGGGCCCTTTCCAGATTTGTTTAGAGAGGGTCAAGGTATCGTTGCTGAAGGTATGTTCCAAAATAATAATTTTATTGCTAGTGAGGTACTAGCAAAACATGACGAAAATTACATGCCTCCAGAAGTTGCTGACGCTTTAAAAAAAAATAATGTTTGGAAAGGTGACTCTAATTAAATGATACCTGAATTGGGACATATTCTTGTGATAATAACATTTGTTATTTCAACAATGCAATGCTTTTACTGGCTTTGTAATTTGAGATATACGAACATCGATGTAGTGCGAGTTCTTCAAAAAGGTTCTCTTATAAATTTTTTATTTATTTTTTTATCTTTTTTAATTTTAACATATAGTTTTATTATATCTGACTTTTCTCTATTAATTGTCTCTAACAACTCACATACTTTGAAACCATTGATATATAAAATTAGTGGGGTATGGGGTAATCACGAAGGTTCACTTTTATTGTGGGTATTAATTTTATCTGCTTTTACTTTTTTTGTCTCAATTAAAGATTCTATAAATTCAAAACTTTTGGCTTCAATTATTGGAATTCAGACTGTAATTTTATCACTTTTTTTAGCTTTCATATTATTTACATCTAACCCTTTTGAAAGAGTTGATGAATTACCTTTAGATGGAAGAGGTTTAAATCCTTTGCTACAAGATCCAGGTTTAGCTCTTCATCCTCCAATGCTTTATATTGGATATGTTGGATTATCAGTATCATTTTCCTTTGCAGTAGCGGCTCTTATTACAGGTGAAATTAACAAAGATTGGGCTCGTCAAATGAGGCCATGGATTGCAATTGCTTGGTCTGCTCTAACAATTGGTATTGCTCTTGGAAGTTGGTGGGCATATTACGAATTAGGTTGGGGTGGTTGGTGGTTTTGGGATCCAGTTGAAAATGCATCTTTTATGCCATGGTTAGTTGCAACAGCATTACTACACTGTGTAAGAATACTCGAAAAAAAATTAATATTTATAAACTGGACAATTTTATTATCAATCCTGGCTTTTTCCTTTTCTTTATTAGGCACCTTCATAGTAAGATCAGGATTATTAACGTCAGTACATGCTTTTGCTTCCGATCCTTCGAGAGGAGTTTTTATTTTAATAATTTTAGGTATATCAATAGGTGTTCCTTTAATTTTATATACAATTAAAAGCTCATCTTTTAATGAAGATAAAAGTAATTTTGATATAGTCAGTAAAGAAAGTGCAATTTTAGTAAATAATTTATTACTTACTACAGCAACTTTAACAGTTTTAATAGGCACTCTGTACCCTTTATTTTTAGACGCTATTAATGGAAACAAGGTATCTATTGGTCCAGCGTATTATAACGCCACTTTTGCTCCAATTATGGCACCAGTTGTATATTTGATGGCTATAGCACCATTCTTAAATTGGAAAAAATACACAGATAAAAATTTTATAAAAAAAATAATATTTCTATCTGCTGTAACTTTCTTAGGAGGTATATTATTATACTTAATTGAAGAAAAATCAATTTTTGCATTAATATGTGGCTCTCTTTCAATTTGGCTTTTCACAGGAGTTATTACCGATTTAATTTCAAAAATTCGAGAGTCTAAGGTTAAATTGCAAAACATAAAACAAACATTTTTCTTTATCTCAAAAATTAATTTAGGAATACATGTAGCACATATTGGTGTCGCAATTTTTCTAGCAGGAGTTACCGGAGAGCAATTTTATAAAAGCGAGTATAATGTAATAAAAAAAGTTGGCGATATAATAAATATTGGAACAAAATCACTAAAGTTTGATAAAATTGAAAATATAGATGGACCTAATTACAACTCACTAATGGCAACCTTCACTTTATACGAAAATAATAAATTTATTAGTAAACTAAGGCCAGAAAAACGTTTCTATACTAATGAAAAAAGCCAGACAACAGAAGCTGCAATCTTATCAGATTTTTGGGGTGATACATATTTAGTTCTAGGTGAAGGAAACAACAAAACAGGATGGTCTTTAAGAATATATTCAAACCCATTAGTATCTTGGATATGGGCTGGTGCTTTTTTTATGGCAGTCGGTGGCATCTTATCTGTCACACAAAAATCATCAAGATTTAGAAATAATTAATAAAATATTATGAAATATAATTTGAAAATTTTAAATGTTTTACCTTTAACAATATTTTTTTTTATAATATTGCTTTTGGGTATAGTTTTATATCAATTAAAAGTCGACAAAAGAATTGAACGATCTTTAACTTCTCAATTAATTGGGAAAAATATTCCGGAAACATTAATTCCTAAAGAAAACTTCATTGAAAAAATTAATAATTTAAAAAATTTAAATTTTGAAAAATACCATGACCAAATTTTTGCAGTTAATTTTTTTGCATCATGGTGCGCTCCCTGTAGAATAGAAGCACCAATTATTGATGAATTAAGTAAAATTCTACCAGTTATTGGAATAGCATATAAAGATAAATATCTAGATACAAAAAAATTTTTGGATAATTTTGGTAATCCTTATATAGAAACAGGAATTGACAAATCTGGTAAAATAGCTATCGAGTGGGGAGTTTACGGAGTGCCAGAAACATTTCTAATTAATAAGAAAGGTGAAATAATTTATCGTCATGCTGGCCCACTCCTATACAGTATTTTTAAAGACGAAGTTTTACCATTCTTAGAGAGTAGTAAGAATGACTAGAAAGTGTAAAATAATTATAATATTATCTTTTTTATTTTTTTTTAATAATGAACCTAAGGTCTTTGCTAAATCTATAGATGATGAAATCAGTATAAACAACAGAACAAGGGAGATTTCTCAAAACATTAGATGCCTTGTTTGTCAAAATCAAAGTATAGACGACTCTAATTCTGAATTAGCAAAAGATTTAAAGATTTTAATAAGAGAAAAGCTTATATCTGGTGTTAGTAACGAAGAAATTTATGGATATTTGAGAGAAAGATATGGAGATTATATCTTGTTAAAACCACCTTTAAATTTTAATACTATCTTATTGTGGTTTTTACCATTTATTGTTTTAATATTTGGCTCAATAATGATTTTTAAAATCATAAAATCTCACCAAAAATAAAAGAGAATAGATAATGTTATTTATTGCTATTTTATTTATAAGTTTATTTTCAATAATTTATATTTTTTTTAATTTTTCTAATAAAAATTTTTCAAATATGACAAATTTTAAACTTATATCCATTAAATTCCTACTGTACCTTAATATTCTATTTTTGTTTTTATTAAGTTCACTAATTTATTATAAAATTGGAAATCCATTTATAAATATGGACGTACTGTACTCTTCAAAAGAAAAACTTGTAAATAAAAATATTGCACAAAAAAAAATTATAAAACGTGATTTGGAAAATTTTGACAAACTAGTTTTGTTATCAGACCAAAATCCAAAAGATCTAGATATTCTTCTTGAATTAGCAAGGACTGCTTCACGACTTAATAAAACCGATGTGGAGATCTCATCCTTAAAAAAAATATTGTCTATCAAAAATTCTCCCAATCTCAAATCTCTATTAGCTCAAGCAATTATCAAAAAAGCTAACGGACAAGTCACACCAAAGGCAAAGAAACTAATTAAAGAAGCTTTATCTGAAGATCCATTAAATCCTGGAGCCAATTATTTAAACGGATTAGCACAATCACAAATTGGTAATGAAATTTTAGCATTTGAAATTTGGACTGAATTATATAAACGAACTAGTAAAAATGATACTTGGAAAAAAGATCTTGAAAAAAATATAAGAATAGCGGCAAAAAACTTAGGGATTTCTAAAAAAGCTCTAGAAAATAAGTTAAAGAATGATGTTTTGGCAAATAATGATTTAACGAAAGAAATTTTAGATTTAAACGAAAAAGAACAAAACATAAGAATTAATCAAATGGTTGAACAACTTGCAGATCGGCTTAAAAATAACAAAAATGATCTAGAAGGTTGGATTAAGTTATATCAATCTTATAAAGTTCTAGGAAAAAATGAAAAAGCATTAAAAGCTATAAGAGATGCAATAAAACTAAATCCACAAAATATAAATTTAAAACAAATACTTTTAAGAGAATTACTACCCACGAACAAAAAGCCTGTTTTTTCAAAAGAAACAAACAAACTTGTAAATGATATTTTAGTTTTAGAACCAAATAATGTAGATGGTTTATTTTTTAGTGGCTTTGCTGCTTACAATAAGGGAGAAAAGAAAAAAGCTGTAACTTATTGGGATTTATTACTAAAACAACTACCCAAGGATTCTTTAATGTCAAAAGAAATAAATAAAAGGATTAAATTACTTCAGGATTAATTTAATCTTTTTTGATTTGGTATTTTTGCATTATTGGCAAAGATAGTAAACCAAACCCAAGGGATAAAATTGGAATACCAAAAGCTTTAAAAGATACCCATTGATCAGTAGTTAAATTACGCCAAGCTATTTCATTAGCAATAGCCATTACTATAAACATACCAACCCATAACCATGTTAATTTATCCCAGCCCTCTTCTTTTAACGAAACTGCAGATTTCATGATAGCAGCTAGTGGGTTCTTACCTAAAATTTTACCTGAAGCTAAAACTCCTGCAATTATTATAGACACTATTGTTGGTTTGATTTTAATAAAAAATTCATCATCAAAAAATATTGTTAATCCACCAAAAAAAACAACCGCAACACATCCTGCAGCAGCCATCATTGGTATGTTTTTAAACCAATACCAAGATAGTATCAGAGATAATAATGTACTTATCACCAAAACTGCTGTACCAGCCATTATGCCGTAAAAATAATTAACACCAAAGAACAATAATAGCGGACCCATCTCTAAAATGGATCTATAACTCTCTTTTTTGTCTACTTCCTGCAATGAACTCTCCTACGCTAAAATTAAACTCTTACTGTGAATAAACTCTTCTATATTGTCTGTAGCAAATCTTAACAAATCACCATTTTTTGAAAATCTTGTATTTTCACTTAATTCACGTCTCCACTCTTTAGCACCTGGTAAAGAGTTATACAAACCTAAAATATGTCTAATTACAGAGTGAATATTACCTTCATCATTTTTCACAAATACATCAATATAGTCAGCCATTTTCATGGCTATTTGATATCTTGTCTTAATTTTTTCTTTTTGATTTAGGACTAATTTATCTACAGAGGATAGAATATACGGATTTTTATATGCTTCTCTTCCAATCATAAACCCATCAAGTGAATATTGTTTAACTAAATTTTGGCCCTCTTGTATCGACTTAATTCCACCATTAATAATAATTTTTAGATCTGCCCTTCTTTTTTTTAATGCCCCAACCCTAGAATAATCTAAAGGAGGGATTTCTCTATTTTGCTTTGGACTTAATCCATTCAACAGAGCTTTTCTAGCATGAATAACGAATAACTTTACTCCTTCAGTGGACACTTGATCAATAAAGTTATCTAAACCTTTTACTTCATCCATATCATCAACACCAATCCTACATTTAATTGTAATGGGTAATTGAGTAACATCTTGCATAGCCCTCACACATTCTGAGACAATTTTAGGTGTTTTCATAAGGCATGCTCCAAATGATCCATTTTGGACTCGATTTGAAGGACATCCAATATTTAAATTTATTTTTGAGTATCCATAACTTTGACCAAACTTAGCTGCAAGTGATAATTTCTTAGGATCATTGCCACCTAATTGAAGAACACATGGCAATTCTTCATTGTTAAATGCTAACAATTTATGTCGTGGCCCAAAAATTAAGGCATCAGCAGAAATCATTTCAGTATATAAAACTGCTGAACCAGATAAGAGTCTATGAAAATATCGACAATGCCTATCTGTCCATTCCATCATTGGAGCTACAGAAAACTTTTCCTCAAATATCAATTTATTGCTCTACAAATATTTAATAATTCATCATTATTTACAATATTTATAAAATATAGCCAAGAGTATTAAAATAATAATAACTAGAATTTCATCAATTAAGAGTGTTTTACTTTTCTTGAGATTTTTCTAAGGCTTCAGCTAAGTCATCTACAATATCATCTATATGTTCAATACCAACTGATAATCTTACATATGAATCTGATACACCAGATTTTAATTTATCTTCAGATGACAATTGACTATGTGTTGTAGTTGCTGGATGTATAGCAAGACTTCTTGAGTCACCAATATTTGCCACGTGGTAAAATAATTTTAAGTTATCTATAAACTTTTTACCTGCTTCTGCACCACCTTTCAATTCAAATCCAACTAGACCTCCAAATCCCTTATTTAAATACTTAACTGCATTTTCTTTAGAAATTCCTGTTTGTAACTCTGGGTAAATTACATGATCCACTGATTTGTGGTTTTCTAAAAAATGAGCAACTTTTGAGGCATTTTCACAATGTGTTTTCATTCTTAAACTAATAGTTTCAAGTCCTTGTAAGATTAAAAAAGCGTTAAATGGGCTTAATGCTCCTCCTAGGTCACGCAATAAAGTAACTCTAGCTTTTATAATGTAAGCAATAGGACCTAATGGTTTTACAGCATCAACCCATACAGCTCCGCTATATGAGGGATCAGGTGTGTTTAAAGCTGGTTGTCTTACTTTCCCAGCTCCTTCCCAATCAAAATTACCACTATCAATAATTAAACCTCCAATTGAATTCCCATGACCACCTATATATTTAGTCAGTGAATAAACAACAATTGCTGCCCCATGGTCAAAAGGCCTACAAATAACTGGAGATGCTGTGTTATCTATAATCAGCGGTATTCCATACTTCTTTCCGATTGCACTCACTTCAGAGATAGGAAAGACTTTTAATTTTGGGTTAGGTAAAGTTTCAGCATAATAAGCTCTTGTTTTATCATCAGTTGCATTTTCAAATGCTTGTGGATCTGATGGATCAACAAATCTAACTTCGATACCCATATCCTTTAAGGTGTTTGCAAATAAATTCCAAGTACCACCATATAAGTCAGTTGAACTAACAATATTATCTCCAGCCTTAGCAAGATTTTGAATAGCAAATGCAGATGCTGTTTGACCAGAAGATAATGCTAATGCAGCAACGCCCCCCTCTAGAGCTGCTAATCTCTTTTCCAATATATCATTGGTTGGGTTCATAATTCTTGTGTAAATATTACCCAATTCTGATAAAGAAAATAAATTCGCTGCCTGCTCAGTATTAGCAAACTGATAACTTGTGGTTTGATGAATTGGCACCGCAACTGAACCTGTTGTTACGTCTGCTCTCCATCCAGCATGAAGACTAAGGGTTTCTGTATTTAAAAAATTACTCATTTATATATTCCTTGTAAAAAATAAAGTATTTAGAATGAAATTTTCTAAAAATAAATAAAAAAGGAAATATTTTTTAATATTTTTTTATTTACAATGAAAATTAGAAAAATTTTCTTAAAAGTTATTTTTTAAAAGAAATAAAATTATGAAATAATAGATGTCAATGATGATGGTGCTTTTTCTTTTCGTTTGATTTTTTTCTTATATCCATAATCGGCATATTCACAACTATTGACCCTGCGTTTTTAAAATTAAATTTAACTTTTTGTAATTTTGTTTTTTTTAGAGATTTTGTTAAATCAAGAAACATAATATGAAGGCTTCCAGGTTTAAAATCTAATTGTGATTTAGATTTAATTAACACTCCTTCTTCTAAATGTTTCATTATCATTATGTTGTTTTTAATATACATATCATGAAGTTCTATCCTTTTTGAAAAAACTGATTCCACAGAAATCAAACGTTCATTCTTCTCATTTTTATTTTCAATTTTAATATAACCTGTAGTTATATCATTATTAGCAATTACTTTTTTTATCCAAAAATCTGATAAAACCAAACCTTTAAAAGTAATTGTTTCAGAAAAGCTTTGTGAAGATAATAAAATAAAAGTAAATAAATATAAGAACTTTAATACACACTTAGGTAAAACCATTAATTTTTATCCTAATTTATTAAATCATGCTGTATAACTTATTACGGTTAGTATCAAATAAATAGAAAGGTAACAATCAAGATTTATGCAATTAGCTGATAACCCAATCACAAAAATTATATTAGAAAAGTTGAAACACAAAGATTTTCGAAACTTAAATCATCTTATTTTTGATGAAAAAAGGCCTTCTGAATTCCAATATGAACTTCAAGATTTAAAAATTGATATTACAAGGCAATCCCTTGACAAAGAGATAAAGGAAGATTTGATAGATCTTGCTAAAGAAACTAAAATAAAAACAAAAATAAGTGAACTTATTTCAGGTGCAAAAGTAAATTTATCTGAAAATCGTTCTGTTGATCATTTTAATCTAAGAAAAGAAGAACGTTTCAAAACAAAAGAATGGAAGAAACTTAGAAATTTTGTTCAAAATATTTCAAGCAAAAATAATTTCAAATATATTGTGAACATTGGCATTGGTGGATCTGACTTAGGACCTTTAATGGTTAACAAAGCGTTGAAAAGTTTTTATAAATTTCCTGATATCTTATATGTATCCAATATCGACCCAACCAAAATCTCTGAAATATTTATAAAATGTAATCCCAAAGAAACTCTATTTATAGTTACATCTAAAAGCTTCAGTACACTTGAAACTCTTGAAAACGCAAAGATTGTGGCAGAATGGTTGTCCAAACATAAAGTTTCTTTAAATGATTCTATGGTTGCGGTTACATCCGTGAAAAAAAAAGCATTAGATTGGGGATTTAACGATTCAAACATCTTTGAAATATCAGAAAATGTTGGAGGACGCTACTCTCTTTGGTCATCAGTAGGTATGTCAATATTTATTGGTTTAGGAGAAGATAATTATAAAAATTTTCTTCTTGGGGCGAGGACAATGGATGAGCATTTTATAAATGAAGAAGTTGAAAATAATATTCCGATTATCCTTGCTTTAGTGAGAATATGGAACCGAAATTTTTTAAATAGAAATAATCATTGCATAGTTCCTTACACTGACAATCTTTCTAAATTGCCTGCTTGGGCGCAACAATTAGAAATGGAAAGCAATGGGAAAGGTGTTGATATTAACGGCGCTACTCTAAAAATGCCAGCAAGTCCAATAATTTGGGGAGAAGTAGGTACTAATGCACAACATAGTTTCTTTCAATTTTTGCATCAAGGGTTAGAAGTAAGCCCAACAGATATTTTAGTACCTCGTAAACCTTTGAGTACAGTTGACTTTAAAGGTTCTGAGAAAAATCACGAATATTTATTAATAAATGCAATTGCACAGGCTGAAGCTCTAGCAAGAGGTTCAGTCGATTTAGTTAATCAAAATAAAAATTTTTTAGGAGGCAGGCCTTCAACAATAATAAGTTGGGAAGAAAACACACCATTTTCTATTGGAATGTTAATAGCTCTATATGAAAATATTACAATTGCATCTGGCTTCCTTTGGAATATTAATAGCTTTGATCAATGGGGAGTGGAACTTGGAAAAACTATTGCTAACAAAATCTCCAATGATAAAAATGATAAAGATTTAACACCAGCAGCCAAAAAATTTTTAAATCAAAAATAATTATAAATAAGTTTATATTAAGCTTATTTGTCATTTTTGAATTTAGATTGCCTTTAATAACTAAAATTGTAAAAATAAAAGAAAAAATGGTGTTTTATAAATGAGTTATACGATAAGAGATTTAATTAATAACAACAAAGATGAAAATATTGCAATCACATCTGAAAATAATAATGTAATTAAATATTCAGATTTAAAAAAACACATCTTTAATATTTCTGGTCAATTAGCTAGCCAAGGAATTACACCATCCAATAGAGCGGCGATAGTCCTACCAAATGGTCCAGAAATGGCAACTGCTTTTTTGTCAATTTCTAGTTATATGTCAGCTGCTCCTTTAAACCCTTCATATAAATTAAAAGAATATGAATTTTACCTTCAAGATCTTATGCCTAAAATAGTTATTGTAGAAAAAGATAGTCAGAATCCAGCAGTTGAAGCTGCAAAAAATCTGGCTATAGAAATATGTGAAATCAAAAAGATAGATAATGCACCAGCTGGAATATTCAATTTATACAACAAAACTACAAATTTCGAACTTGCTACTGAAAATAATGAAGCCTTGGTTTTGCATACATCTGGAACAACCTCAAGACCAAAAGTTGTACCATTAACAAATAAAAATATTTTTTCATCAGCAACTAATATTGCAAATTCTCTTCAACTAAGCTCAAAAGATCATTGTTATAACATTATGCCTCTTTTTCATATTCATGGATTAATTGCAGTATTAAGTTCTTCGATTAATGCTGGAGCTTCTGTTTATGCGAGCAGTGGTTTTAATGCACTTAAATTTTTAGAAACAGCAGATAAAGAATCAATCACATGGTATTCTGGTGTTCCAACAATGCATCAAGCTATTTTAATGCGTGCAAAAAAGAACCCAAAACTTGCCGAAGAACTTTCTCTAAGATTTATCAGATCTTCATCTGCCTCATTACCTCCAGCTGTTTTTGATGAACTAAATAAGATATTTAAGACAACCGTCATTGAAGCTTACGGAATGACCGAAGCTACTCATCAAATGACATCAAATCCTATGCCTCCAGAAAAACAAAAAGCTGGCTTTGTTGGTAAACCAGCAGGACCTGAAGTTTGTATAATGGACGCACAAGGTAACAAACTTGATAGTGGTGTGGATGGAGAAGTATGTATCCGCGGAGATAACGTGACAAATGGCTATGAAAATAATGAAGAGGCTAATAAAACTGCTTTTATAAATGGATGGTTTAGGACAGGAGATCAAGGTCATTTTGATGATGAGGGATATTTAAAAATTTCTGGAAGATTAAAGGAAATTATAAATAGAGGTGGAGAAAAAGTATCACCTTTAGAAGTAGATAATACCTTAATGGAACACAAGGCTGTTGAACAAGTTGTAACTTTTGCAGTTAAAGATAATTTACTTGGAGAGGCGATAGGCGTTGCAATTGTATTAAAGAGTGGAGTTGATTGTAATGAAACAGATATTAAAAATTATGCCCGAAAACATCTTGCTGATTTTAAAATCCCAAAATATATACGTTTTTTAGAAGAAATACCTAAAGGAGCCACAGGTAAATTGCAAAGAATCGGACTTGCAGAAAAACTTGGTTTAGAATAGAGAAATTTTGAAATGAATATTTGTGTATTTGGTGCAGGAGCTATTGGAGGATATATTGGATGCAGCTTAAGTAAAGCTGGAGCTAATGTTTCATTGATTGCTAGGGGACCCCATAAAGAAGCTATAGAAAAAAATGGGTTAACCTTAATCACTGGAAATAGTTCAGATACTTTTAATTTGAAAGTAACAGAAAATCCAAAAGAGTTAGAAACTCAAGATTATATAATAATTGGTGTTAAAGCGCATGCTATAGCTGGTATTGTTGAAAATTTAAAACCACTTTTAAATAAAAATACATCTATTTTATCAGCAGTTAATGGAATACCTTGGTGGTATTTTTACAAAGCAAACTCAAATACAATTTTAGAAAACACTCATATAAATTCTGTTGATCCTGACGGTATTATCTGGAAAAATATAAATCCAGAACGAGCACTAGGTTGCGTTGTTTATCCAGCTTGCGAAATAGAAAAGCCAGGTGTTATAAAACATATAGAGGGAAATAGATTTAGCCTTGGAGAACCTAGTGGCATAAATACAGATAGATTAAAAATATTATCTGATCTTTTTATTAAAGGTGGACTAAAAGCTCCACAAAAGAAAAATCTAAGAGATGAAATTTGGATTAAATTATGGGGGAATTGTTCATTTAATCCTATAAGCGCAATTACAGGAGCTAGCTTGGATATAATTGGAAACGATCCAAGTTCAAGAAACTTAATCAAACAAATGATGCTAGAGTGTCAAAAGGTTGGAGAGGCAGTTGGTGTTAATTTTGGCGTTTCAATTGACAAAAGAATTGATGGAGCTTCTTCAATAATTGGACATAAACCATCAACTAGACAAGATATTGAAATGAAAAGGCCTCTTGAAATAGATCCTATAATGAGTGCAATAATAGAAATAGGAAATAAACTCAATATTGCCACACCCATGTTAAAGCACATAAACAGTATTTTAAAACTAAAGGCAAATTATTTAGGTTTGTATAAAAGAAACGATCTTATAGAAAAATTAACAATCTAAATTTTCAAATGCATTAAAACCTTTTTTATCCTCAATTTCTACGACCCAACAATCTCTATCTATTTCTATTTCTTTAGAAATTCTCTTATCAATATCTTGAGAAGTTATTTTTTTTAGAGGATATAAATCTATAAACTCAATAATTTCTTTATCATTATTTAAATCATATTTGATATTTCGTGAAAAAAGTTTGGCAAAACCGTCTAGAGTGTCAATTTTAACAAATATAGCACCAGCCTGCTCATCTCCTCTTTTAACGATATAAGCACTTGTTAAATTTTTCTCTGCAATTCTAATGCCTGCATTAATTATTGTTTCTGCTTTTAATTCATTCATATTCTTTATTTGAATATTAAAAATCCGAGCACCTGCCGGCTTTTTCCCAATCTCCGTATCTTGTAGGTTCTGGGCCCTTTGGGCCACCCTGCTCTTTTGGAATATTTACATTTTCATTTAATTTATCTTTAGTATTATTTTGTTCTTTTTCTTCGTTTAATTTTGTAGTTTTATTAATCATAATAATTTACTTTCTATAAATCTCATTTAGCAAATCACAGTATAATATTAATTTTTGTTATAAATACAAGGTAGTAGTTTTGATTGAACAAAAATCACTTAAATTTCAAAAGATAGCAAAAAACACGAGGTTAATTGCTTTGGAAATTTGGATTTTAATTTTTTATAAAAACAAAAATTTTGAAAAAACAATAGATAACTCCTTTGATTTTAATAAATTAGATAAAAGGGACAAATCCTTTGTATATCTTCTGATTAATTCATCTATGAGGAGACATAAACAAGCACAAAGAATTTATACTAAATACGCAAAGCAAGGTATTGATCCAAGGAACAGATACTTGAATAGTATTTTGTTGATTGCAACTGTTCAACTAATTTGGCTAAAAATAGCACCTTATGCAGTCATAAATGAAGCCGTGTACCAAGCAAAATTATTCATTAGTGAGAAGCAATCTAGGCTAGTAAATGCAATTCTTAGAAAAATTAGTCAAAATAAAATAGAATTTTCTCATATTATTTCAAATGAAGCTTCTAACTTACCAGAATGGCTTTTTAATAGTTGGAAATCCTTATACGGGAAAAAAAATGTTAACGAGATTGTTAAATTAGCAATGGATCCTCCTCCACTTGATATTGTTATATCAACAAAAATAACTAAAAAAGAAAAAGAAATAATTAAATCAGAGTTAAATGGCGTAGAGATATTTCCTAATGTCCTAAGGTGCCCATTTAATGGGAATGTGGAAGATCTACCTAGATTTAAAGATGGTATATGGTGGATACAGGACGCAGCATCTCAAATACCTTGCACTATATTATTAACAAAAATAAAAACAAATTTTTTAAAATCAATACAATCTCTTAAAATAATTGATATGTGTTGCGCTCCTGGAGGTAAAACTGCACAACTGTTGGATAATGATTTGGACTTAGAGTGTATTGAAAAAAATAAGAATAGATCCAGAATTTTTGAAAAAAACATGGCTCGACTTAATTTTAATCCAAATTTAATTAATGTGAATGCAGAAGACTTTAATCCAGAATATAAGGCTGATGTTATTTTAATAGATGCACCATGTTCAGGAACTGGTACAATTAGAAAAAATCCCGATATTTTTATAAGAAATGCTCCAAATAACTTAGATAACTTTGTATCAATACAAAATAAAATATTAAATAATTCAGCAAAAATCCTAAAGAAAAATGGCCTTATCATGTACGTGACTTGCTCTCTTCAAAAAATCGAAGGAGAAAGAAGAATAGAAGATTTTTTAAAAAGTCATAAACAATTTTCAATAGTAAGTTTTAACTCTGAAGATTTTCCTAAAATAAGTGATAGTATTACAAAAGAAGGATTTATTAGAATTCTACCTAATCATTTTAATTTTAATTTTGAAAATGTTAGTAATGGATCTGACGGATTTTTTATAGCATTATTGAAAAAGGAAAAATAATTTAATGCTTAATTTAATAGATATAATTACAAATAATTATTTTCTTAAACAAAAACTTAAAGTGACAATTCCTAAAACACCAGTAAGAAGACTGACTGATAACTGGCAAGGCTCAACTAAAAGTGGAAAAAGAATATTAAGTAACCCAGTTAATACAAAAACTATTCAGGATTTTAATAAATTCAATTTCATAAGAGATTTAAAATCAGAAGGAAGCATAAAAGCAAGGTCGACTGCACGATCATTAGTGGAAAACTGGATCAACGAAGATTATAACCTCCGATCTCATGAGTATAATTCTGTAATAATGGCAGAAAGAATTTCATGTTGGAGCTTTAATTATTCTTGGTTTGCAGAGAGTGGTGGATTAGATTTTCAAAAAAAAATTTTAAATTCTATTGCCTTACAATCTAAATTTCTTGAATTAAAACTCGATCTATCAAACGACAACCTTGAAAAGATAATTATTATTAAAGGGATTTTAGTATCTAAGTCTATTTTATACGAAACGATAGATAATATTAATCAATTGTTAACTGTTATTAATGAAAATCTCGAAATCTTGACTAATACTGATGGTGGGCACATAAGCAGAAGTCCTGTTAAGCAATTAAATTTATTGAGACATTTAATTGAGATAAGATCTATAATTGCGATTTTAAAAAATGTAGATGCTGATGGGTTGCATCAAAAAACAATAAAAATGGGAGAATTTTGTAGAAGTTTTCAAATGCCTGATGAATATTTTTCATGGTTTCATGGTGGTTCCTTAATACGAAAAGAAATTATAAAGCAAACTTTAAATAGAATTGGATATAAAAATAGGATTTTTAGCCTTGCTGAAGAAACTGGGTTTTGTAGGTTGTCAAATATGAATTCTGTTTTATTTGTGGATATAGGACTAAATAAAAAAACAATTCATAATAAAAAAGCTAGCCTATTTGGTTTTGAATTTTTTTATAAAAAAGAAAAGATAATTTCCAACCTTGGAGAAATTAATAACTCAAAATATAAAAATATGAAAAATTCTCTTTCTTCTACAGCGGCTCATTCTAGCCTGAATATAGATGATAGAAATAATATAGATCTCAGTGGGAGAAGAATTACAAGAATATCAAATATCCAATTTGGAAAAACTAAAGATGGTAATTTATTAGATGTAACTCATTCAGGGTACGAAACAATTTTTGGCGTTCACCACAAAAGACAAATATACCTTTCTAATAAAAAAAATGAAATTAGAGGAAGAGATGAAATTTTAAATATTGGCAATATTGGTTCAATTCCCAAAAACGCATATATTCGTTTTCATTTATATCCAGGGATTGAACTCATAAAAACAAGAAGTGGTTCAATACTATTAAATCATCAAAAGGGTTATGTCTGGAAAATGAGCTCTAACAATAAAAATATAAACATAGAAAATTCAGTAATGTTTACTCCTAATGGCCCAAAGCCATGTAAAGAGCTCAGTATTATTTTAAACTTAGAAAAAATAAGAGCTTACAAAAGTATTTCTTGTAATTGGGCATTTGAACTTCAAAAATAATTTTTAGTTGACTTATTTCATGAAAAGAAATTATTTGAAAGTCATTCAACAAATTTAAAAAGTTTATACATGAATAATAATAAAGAAATTTTTTTTACAAAAGATATCAAAATCAAAAGAGCTCTAATTTCAGTAACAAATAAACGTGATCTTGAAAAAATAGCTAAAGTTTTGGTAAAAAATAAAATAGAAATTCTCTCTACAGGAGGAACTGCTAAATATTTAAAACAAAATTCTATTCCTGTAAAAGAAGTATCAGATCAAACAAACTTTCCTGAAATTTTAGATGGAAGAGTTAAAACCTTAAATCCTATAATACATGGTGGGATTCTTTTTAGAAGAGACGATCCTTCACACTTAGAACAAATTCAGAAACATGATATTTACGAAATAAATCTCTTGATTATTAATTTATACAAATTTAGAGAAACGTTACAAAAAACATCTAAAAACAGAGATATAATAGAAAATATTGATATTGGCGGACCAGCAATGATTAGAGCTGGAGCAAAAAATCATGAATTTGTAACAGTTGTTACAGATCCCAATGACTATCCAGAATTTATTTCACAAATTGATAACAATGGAAAAATTAAGTACTCATACAGAAAATATCTTGCCGCAAAGGCATTTAGATTAACTAACGAATACGATAACGCCATTTCAGATTGGTTAGAAGATAAAGAGATTGTCTCATCAACTTTTCCTGAAAATTTGTCAATTAATTTAAATAAGTCATATGAAATGCGATACGGTGAAAACCCACATCAAAAAGCAGCACTTTATAAAACATCTGATAAAAGAAAAGGAATTACAAACAGTAAAAAACTTCAAGGTAAAGAACTTTCTTATAATAATGTAAATGACGCGGACGCTGCATTTGAGCTAATCTGTGAATTCAAAAAACCTGCTGTTGCCATAATTAAGCATGCCAATCCATGCGGAGTAGCAGAAAACGATGATCTTATTTCTGCTTGGGAAAAGGCACTTCAAACTGACCCTGTAAGTGCTTTTGGTGGCATAGTATCTATAAATAGAGAATTAACAAAAGATTTAGCTCTCAAAATGAAGTCACTTTTTTTAGAAGTCATTATTGCTCCAAGTGTTGACAGAGAAGCTTTAGAAATTTTCGCTGACAAGCCTAATGTTAGAATATTGACAACTGGCTCACTAGCATCACCAGAAGATACAGGTTTATTATTTAAATCTATTTCTGGTGGAATGTTAGTGCAATCGCGTGACTATAAAGTTTTAAACGGTAACAACATTAAAATAGTAACAAAAAGGAAACCAACAAATAAAGAAATTGATGATTTGTTGTTTGCATGGAAAGTTGCAAAACATACAAAATCAAATGCTATTATTTATGCAAAAAATTTACAAACTGTAGGTATTGGAGCAGGTCAAATGAGTAGAATTGATTCCACTTCAATAGCTCACGAAAAAGCAAAAAAGGCGTCTAATTTTGCTAAATTGGAAACGTCAATGGCTTATAAATCCGTTGTAGCTAGTGATGCTTTTTTTCCGTTTGCTGATGGGTTGATTGCTGCAGCAAACGCAGGTGTAACAGCTGTTATTCAGCCAGGTGGATCCATTCGTGATGAAGAGGTGATTGAAGCAGCTGATGAAAGAAATATTGCGATGATTTTTACATCAATTAGACATTTTAGGCATTAAAAATCAAGAATCTCATTATTTTTTAAAGCATTCAAAATTTTTTTAATTAAACTTGGGAGAGCTAAATCATTTATATTTGTTTTTTGTACAAATCTGTAAGAGCTTTTGCTTAAGTCATTAATCAATGCATTTTCGTCATTTATTGTAGCAATTGCCACAGAGCAATTAAGTTTGAAATGACTGAAAATGTGATTTAAATTATGGTCTAATATTTTCCATTTCATACCTAAAAAATTAGGTTTTTTTTTATTAAATTTTGGAGATTTTTTAAATCTATTACTTTCTTCATACCAGCCTATCGAGGGCAACACATCCATGTTGGCTAAAAGTCCACTGCTCTTATTGGTTTCAAACAAAACAGCACCATCTTTATTCTGTAAATAGAAGAATAATCCATACCGCTCTTCTTTTTCTTTTTTTGGAAGTTTTATTGGATATTGCTTAGCACTAGTTGTGCCACCGACGTCACAAATAGCTAATAAAGGACACATTTTACATCTTGGTGACTTAGGAATGCAAATTAATGAACCTAAATCCATTAAGGCTTGTGCATAATCTCCATGCCTGCTATCAGGAAGGTGTTTCTCAGCAATGTTTTTGATAAAAATCTTTGATTCCTTTATGGGTTTTTCAACCGCATAAAATCTTGAAAAAACTCTTTCAACATTTCCATCTATAACATTTGATTTTCTATCAAATGCTATAGCCATAATGGCTGATGATGTATATTCGCCTATTCCAGGAAGGGCCATTAAAGAATTTTTATCTTTAGGAAAAAATCCATCATATTTATTAGAAATTATTTTTGCTGTTTCGTGCAAATTTCTAGCTCTACTATAATAGCCAAGTCCTGCCCAGTATGAATTAATCTCATGTAATTCTGCTTTTGCAAGGGCATTAATATCAGGCCATTTTCTAACAAACTTTAAAAAATATGGTATTACTGTTTTTACTACAGTTTGTTGCAACATAATTTCTGATAAATAAACAAAATAAGGATTTGAAATCTTACCTTGTGGCGCTCTCCAGGGTAAAATTCTTCTATTAAAGTCATACCAAGATAACAATGAATTAGAAAAAGTATTGTAGTTATTTTTTTTTAACTGTGTCATAGAATTTTATTATATAATAAAATCAAAAAAATTTAATTTAAAATAATTGTTAACATATGAAGTCTTTATTAAAAATCACAGAAAACATTGTTGAGAAAAATCTGAGTAGATTAGGATCTATTCAAAATCATATATTTTTCAATTGGGCACATATTGCAGGTCAATATGCAGATATAACAATTCCACATAAAATAAAATTTGGTAAAAAAAAAAATATCGATGGCCAAATAACAATCAAAGTCCAAAATGGTTTCGGACTTGAAGTTCAATACGCAATTCCACTTCTATTGGATCAAATTAATGCTCGATTCGGGTTTAAAGCAATATCAAAAATAAAAATTATTCAAGCTGACATTCAGAACAACTTTGAAATTAAAAAAGAACCTATTAAACGTACTTTGGAAAATACTCTAGAAAATTTGGAGTCTAATATACTTCCAGACAGCGAACTGAAATTAGCAATGCAAGAATTTGAGATTTCTAGAAAAAAATAGTTGCATTTTATAAAATCTTGTTCTTTGTACATTAATCTTAGTATATAAGATTATTATTATTTGAAATTTTAAATGAGTAAAAAAATTTGGGGAAAAATATGTTTTTAAATAGAAGAAAATTTTTGCTTGGTATTGGTACTTTTTTCTTATTTTCAAAAAAAAGTTTTTCAAATCAAACCTCATTAAACGAGTTGATGCGAAAACAATTTTTGGGTTCTAATAATGCACCTATTAAAATAAAAGAATTCTTTTCATTAACCTGTGGTCACTGTTCTAACTTTCATATAAAAACATTACCTCAACTCAAAAAAAAATACATTGATACGGGCAAAGTTCAATTAGAATTTATTGATTACCCTCTTGACAGACTTGCCGTTATAGCAGCTACATTAGCTAGATCAATACCAACAGAGGATGGATATATAGAAGCTGTTAGCATTTTATTAAAAAAGCAGAAACAATGGGCATATTCAAAAAATCCTTTGAATGAATTACAATCAATCGCAAAATTATTTGGCATATCATCAAAAAAATTTAATGAAATTTCTCAAAACATTCCTCTTATGCAGGAAATTGTTACAAAAATGGAGGAAGAGTCTAAAAACTTTGATATAAACTCCACTCCAACTTTCATTGTAAATGAGAAATATAAAATTTCTGGAGCTCTATCTTTCAAAGACTTTGAAAAAGAGCTTTTGAAGTCAATTAACGCAAAAAAGTCTTAAGGTAAAATTGGAAAACATATGAAATTCAAATCAATAAGAATTTCTGGGTTTAAATCTTTTTTAGAGCCAACAGAAATAGATCTTAATGAAGGTCTTACTGGCATAGTAGGTCCAAATGGCTGTGGAAAATCAAACATTGTAGAAGCTATGAAATGGGTGATGGGTGAAAACTCTGCAAGACAAATGCGTGGCGAAGGTATGGATGATGTTATTTTTTCTGGATCAAATGAACGTCCAGCAAGAAATTTCGCAGAAGTTACAATTAAATTAGATAATACTGAAAAAAAAGCTCCTGCTAATTTTAATCAATTTGATGAAATTGAAATTTCAAGAAAAATTGAACGAGAAAAAGGTTCTACTTACAGAGTTAATTCTAAACAAGTTAGAGCGAGAGATGTACAGTTAATTTTTACAGATAACGCTAGTGGGTCTCGATCATCAGGAATTGTAAGTCAAGGAAGGATTTCACAAATAATTGAGTCCAGCCTTGAAGACAGAAAAATAATTCTTGAAGAAGCTGCAAACATTAAAGGGTTACATAATAGGAGGCATGAAGCAGAATTAAAATTAAACGGAGCTACTGATAACTTAAGTAGGTTGTTGGATATAGAGAATACATACAATGAACAACTAGTAGAATTAGAAAAACAAGGTAGGAAGGCAGCTCGTTACAGATCAGTAGGAGATAGATTAAGAAAAGCAGAAGCTTCGCTTTTTTTATCACTACTTAACACAGCTGAACAGGATTTTGAAGAACTAGTAAAAAAATTTGAGAAATCACAAAATAACGTTAAAGAGGCTCAAATAGACTTATCTAAAAACACAAAATCAAAGCTAGAAATTTTTAATAAATTACCCGAACTAAGAACAATTGAAACAGAAAAAGCTGCTACTTTACAATCATTAAATATTTCCAAAATAAGATTAGAAGAAGAAGAAGCAACTTCCAAAATTACGTTTAATAATGTTTTAAACCAAATAACACAAATAGAAATTGACATTAAAAGAGAGATTGAAATAAAAGATGACGCAAGTAAAACAATTTCAAATCTTCTTTTGGAAAAAGAAAAGCTACTATTAGATACAAAAGATTTTACAACTAAGAAAGATGATGCTGCAAAAAGAGTAAATGAACTTAAAATAATATCTGAAGATGCAGACGCAAAACTTTCATCTGTTAATTCCGAAATTTTTTCAATTAAATCTGACAAATCAGATCTAGAAAAACGTATAAATAATTTGAAAGAAAAAATAAATAACTCGGTAGATCAAAAATCACAGTTCAATATTACTAATTATAAAAACTTACTAGATGAACACAATAGGAAAAAAATTAATATTGAAAAGTTAATTAAAGAGAAAAATAACAAGCTAGAATTAGTAAAAAAACAATTAGAAAATGAAAAGAGTTTAAATATAAACCTCAAAGAAAAGAAGAGTAAAATAGATTATGACCTCAATGTAATGAGAGCTGATTTAAATTCTTTATCTTCATTATTAGGCTATGACGAATTCAAAAATAACACTCTAGAAGCAACAATAGATGATATAGGGAACCTTCAAGATGCAATTGGATCAGTTCTAGGAGAAACAATATTAGCCCCTATAAAATCAGATAGTTCAAACGAACGTAACATATCTTATTGGAAGGATGGTGTCAGAGCTAAATTCCAAGAAAAATTACCCAAAGGCGTAACTCCCATAATTTCAAAAATTAAAAAAAATTCGATTCTAGATATTGCGTTAATAGGAATAGGCATTGTCGAAAATGAAAAAACTGCCCTTAGACTTCAAAAAGAATTATCCTTTGGACAGGCGTTGACAACGCTGAAAGGAGGCTTATGGAGATGGGATGGATATGTTCAACCTTTAGGTGTTCAAAATAGTTATTCAGAAAGATTACAACAAATTACAAAATTAAGAAATTTACAAGATGAATTACCATCTAAAGAAAAAGAAGAAGTTACTATTATTAATAAAATGAATAAAAATGAGTTGGAATTAAAGAATATTTTTGAAACAACGAAGGAATTAGAATCTAAGATTACTTTATTAATTAATGAATTAAATGATACACAATTATCAATTTCAAGATTTGAATCAAAGATTGACTCAAACAGTATCTTACTAAAAGAACATCAAAATATTTTAGACACATCTCAAAAAGAATTAATAGATTTAGAAAAGCTGTCTGAAAAATCAATAAACTTGCCATCTTTACTAGCAGATGAATTAAAAATCAGAAATGAAGCTGATCAATGTAGAAACGAATTAACAGAAGCAATGGCAGCTGAACAACAAATTAAAAATCAAGAAAATTATCAACAAAGAATCCTAATTCAAATTAACAATCAAAAAAATGACTGGGAAAACAGAAAAGAAGAGGCAGAAACAAGAATTAAATCTTTGGAAGTAAGACTAGAAAACTTGAAAGAAGATAAATCAAGACTTCAAAAGCTACCAGATAAATTTATGGGTAAAACGAATGAATTAAATATCAAGATTGAGATAGCAGAAAAAAACAGAAACCTTGCTACAGATAAATTAGTACAAACTGAAACTTTACTTAATGAAGCAGAAAAATTAGAAAAATTATCAGAACAAAATCTAGCATCTTTTCGTGAAGACATGATAAAGGTAGAAGCCTCATTGAATCTTGCTAAAAGACAAATAGAAAATATTGAGGATAGAGTTCATGAAAAACTGAGGGTAAAGACGAATCAACTTAAAGAAATTGTCAATTTAAGTGACAACGAAGAATTAAATACATCAATCGAAACTCTGGAAAAAACAGTTCAAAGATTATTAAATGAAAGAGAATCTATAGGCGCAGTAAATTTACGTGCTGAAGAAGAAATGAACGAAATGAGACAAAAAATTGAATCAATGTCTAAGGAAAGAGTTGACTTAGAATTAGCAATTGAAAAACTACAAAGCGGAATTTTTGAATTAAATAAAGAAGGTAGACAGCGTCTTACAAATAGTTTTGAGCTTGTAAATAAAAACTTTAAGAATCTCTTTAAAAAGCTTTTTGGGGGTGGTGACGCTGAATTGAAATTAGTAGGAAATGATGATCCTCTAAAAGCTGGATTGGAGATATTAGCAAGTCCGCCTGGTAAAAAAATGCAATTACTCTCCTTGTTATCTGGTGGAGAACAAGCATTAACAGCTATCTCCCTGATTTTTTCTGTTTTCTTATGTAATCCTGCTCCAATATGTATTTTAGATGAAGTAGATGCTGCTTTAGATGATAGTAATGTTAGCAAATTCTGTAACTTGTTGGATAAAATAGTAGATGAAACAGAAACTTATTTTTTAGTTGTAACGCATCATAGATTAACAATGGCTAAAATGAATAGGCTTTTCGGTGTTACAATGGAACAAAAAGGCATTAGTAGACTGGTTTCTGTTGATTTAGAACAAGCAAATAAAATAAAGGATATAGCCTAATTAAAGTTTTTGAAGTAAACTCTTGACTTATTTGTTAGCTCAAAATAATTTAAGCACGCTTATAGATTTCATTTGAAAGTATAGTATGAGCACTTTAAATAAAGAAAAAAATTTATCAAAAAGAATAGACGTTGCACTAGCTAAGAAGGATTATAAACAAACATTTAAAAAAACAGACTCGCTTAATATTTACTACAGAGTTGGAACTGAATTACTCGCAGGGTTAATAATTGGTGCGGGCATAGGATGGACAGTAGATCAGTGGTTTAATACCACGCCCTTATTTCTGATAATATTCTTTATATTAGGTGGTGTAGCTGGAATATATAACCTTTGGAGAGTTTTGACTGGCAAGGGCCTAAAATTGGGATTTTTTAATAAAGAAGAAAAATAATATGAATTCACCTGTAGAACAATTTACAATTAAAACTTTATACGAACTTAACTTTATGGGTATTGATGTATCATTCACTAACGCTTCTTTATTTATGATGTTGTCCATTCTTGGGTCAGTTTGTTTTTTATATTTTGGATCAAGGAAGCAAGCACTTATACCTGGAAGATTTCAATCCCTAGTAGAAATGTCATATGAGTTTGTTGCAAATATGGTTAAAGAAAATGCAGGAAAAGGTAGTCAAGCTTACTTTCCATTTATATTCACCTTATTTATGTTTATTCTATTTGGAAATCTGCTTGGAATGATACCCTATAGTTACACTTTTACGTCACAAATAGCAGTTACCTTTACATTGGCTGCTATTATATTCGCAGGAGTTACAATTATTGCAATTTTAAAACATGGCTTTAAATTTTTTACATACTTTTTTCCATCTGGTGTGCCAATTGGTCTAGCACCTCTTCTGATACCAATTGAGATTATCTCTTATTTTATCCGTCCAATTAGTTTGTCTGTCAGATTATTTGCCAATATGTTAGCCGGACACACTATGATGAAGGTATTTGCTGGACTTATAATAATGATGGGATCAGCAGGTGGTATTTTAAAAGCAGGAGCCGTATTGCCTCTTCTGGCAGTAATTGGTTTAACTGGACTGGAATTTTTAGTAGCAGCACTTCAAGCCTATGTTTTCAGTATTTTAACATGTATGTACCTTCATGACGCAATACATTTACACTAATTCATTACTAAATTTAAAATTACTTAAGAAAGGAAAAAAATATGGAAATGGATGCCGCAAAATTAATAGGAGCTGGTTTAGCCGTTATAGCTCTAGCTGGAGTTGGAGTTGGAATTGGTAATATTTTTGCTTCATTAGTTACAGCTGTTGGAAGAAACCCGGCAGCAAAAAATGAAGTTTTTGGAATAGCTATTTTAGGATTTGCTTTAACAGAAGCAGTTGCACTTTTTGCACTAGTTATTGCGCTATTACTATTATTCACATTCTAATAAAAATTTAATTTTGCCTATAGTAATTTTACTATAGGCAGGTTTTTACTCAAATAAGAATAAAAAATGTCATACTATCACAAATTTATCTTAGTTATATTACTCTTTACTAATACTTCTTATGTTGCTCAAGCTGATGAAGGTAAAGCTGGTCTGCCACAATTAGATTTTAATACATATCCATCTCTTGTTTTTTGGTCTGTTGTATCCCTAATTATAGGTTATATATTGATGAAATATTTGGTAACTCCAAATATAAAATCAATATTAAATAATAGGGAAACTAATATTCAAAATGACTTAGTGAAAGCTAAAACTTCAAGTCAAGAGACTGAAAAAATAAAAGAAAACATTATTAACTCTCAAATAGAACTAAAATCAAGATCACAATTAATTGTAAATCAAGCTCTTTCAGAAGTAAAAAAAGACATCGAAAAAAAAGAAAAAGATATAAACCAAAAATTAAATGAAAAAGTTGTCAAAGCTGAGAAACAAATAATGGATACACAAAAATTAGTTATAAAAGAAGTTATAAGCAATGCCGAAGTACTCACTGCAAAAGTCATTCAAAATTTAACTGATATAAAATACGATGAGGTTGAAGGCAAGAAAGTAATAAATACAGCATCAAAAAATATATTGGTGGAGAAATAGGATGTACTTTGATGAAACAGCGTGGGTAGCAATTGCATTTATATTATTTTTTGTTTTGGTATGGAAAAAAGGAAAGAGAACTATACTCTCTTTATTAGATCAGAGATCATTATTAATTGAAAAAGAACTTAATGAAGCTAAATCTCTCAAAGAAGAAGCTTTAGAAGAACTAAGGCTTGCTTTACAAAACCAAAAAAATGTTTCTGATGAAGCTGAGAATCTAATTAAAGATGCAAAAGAAACTGCTAAGAAAATTAAAGAAGAAGCAAATTTAAAATCTCTAGAAATGATAAAAAGAAAAGAAGAGCAAGCTAAACAAAAAATCTTGTCGTTAGAAACAGAGGCTATAAAAAACATTAAAGAAATTACTAGTAGTATAGTAATTGAATCATCCAAGACTTATCTCAAAGACAGGTTGGATAACAAAGAAAATATTAATTTAATCTCAAAATCTTCAGACGAGATTAGATCCTCTATTTTCAAATAACTACCTCATACCCAGTAAAACCAGCCCACCAGCAGGAACTTTCAACTCAAACGTAGTAGCTCTATCTACTTTTTTACTACCTTTTAATAAAAATTGAGAGTAGTTAAATTTATCCCTATCAAATTCTTTTTCGTTTAAATCTATTGATACTACACTAATATTAACAGGAACATAATCATCCTTAGTTGTGTCATTTCTAATTGCTCGTACATTCACAGAGAGCTCCATTTGAATATCATTGCCATCTTTAAAGCAAAATTTCTGTACGCCTCTAAATCCTAAATAAACAGGAAGGTTGCTTTCTGAATTAACAACAATTTCAGCAGCTTTTTTAGGTGAAATCAATTTCGGACATTCAACAACTTCTTTTTTAAATGTTGAACAGCCGTTAAAAAATAAAAATGAAATTATAATAAAAAATCTAATCATACATAATATCCTAAAAACGTAAAAAACTTTGTAACTTGACTAATCTTTATTGACGTATTGATTGTAATACATCAAAAATAAATTATGAAGAAACAAAAAATTAATTTATATCTTGCATCACCAAGAGGTTTTTGTGCAGGTGTTGATAGGGCTGTAAAGATTGTAGAAGAGTCTATTAAAAGATTTGGATCCCCAGTTTATGTTAGACATGAAATAGTTCATAATAAAGACGTCGTTAATTCTTTAGCTAGAATTGGTGCTGTTTTTGTTGACGAAGTTAGTGAGGCACCAACTAATCGCCCAATTATTTTTTCAGCACACGGAGTTGCTAAATCTGTAATGGATGAAGCAAAACAAAGAAAAATGATTTCTATAGATGCAACTTGTCCATTAGTAACTAAAGTTCATAATGAAACAATTCGTCATTATAATTTAGGAAGACACGTTCTATTAATTGGACATAGAAACCATGTAGAAGTAATTGGAACCATGGGACAAGTTCCAAAAAATAATATTACTCTGATCGAAACAGAAGAAGATGCTTATAAAGTTAAAGTAGATAATCCAGAAAATTTAGCTTTTGCTACTCAAACGACATTATCTATAGATGATACAAGTAAAATTTTAAGTATTTTAAAATCTAGATTTCCAGATATTAAAGGACCGAGTTCTGAAGATATTTGTTATGCAACCACAAATAGACAAATGGCGGTAAAATCAATGTCCAAAATATGTGATTGTATTTTAGTTATTGGAGCTGAAAATTCTTCTAATTCTGTTCGTCTTGTAGAAGTAGCGTTATCTCACGGTGTAAAAAAAGCTATTTTAATACCCAACGAAAATAAACTCGATTTGTTTTTAAAAAAATTTGATCCCTTAAAATCTCCTAATATTGGTTTAACAGCTGGTGCATCAGCTCCTGAAACCCTAGTACAAGTGTTAATATCTAAACTTAAAAAAGATTTTGAAGTTAATTTGATAGATCATGAAGTAACAAAAGAAGATGTTAAATTTAATTTACCAAAAATTTTACGATAAGTTTTAGGATTTAGTATTGGCAGTTTATACAAATTTAAATGAAGGTCAAATAATAGAATTTTTAAAGCTATACGATATTGGTGAGTTAATTTCATTTTCTGGCATTACAGAAGGAATAGAAAATAGTAACTTTCATTTAAAAACATCAAATGGTAATTTTATACTCACTATTTTTGAAAAAAGGGTAGATATTAAGGATATTCCTTTTTTTATCAAAATTATGCTTCATTTAAACAAAAATGGTTATTATTGTCCTAAGCCAATATGTGATAAAAATGACAAATTTCTTCAAGAATTAAAAGGGAAACCAACAATAATTGTTAATTTCCTTGAAGGCAAATCCAAAAACGACATAACAATTGAAAATTGTAATCAAGTTGGTTCAAGTATGGGTCTTATGCACCTCTACAGTAAAGATTTCAAAATTCAAAGAGATAACTCACTTTCTATTAAAGGATGGGAAACATTAATTAAAAATTGCAGTACTGTTGTACCAGCAAGCGTATTAGATAAACTTCAACCTGACTTGATGAAAGATATACAAAATTCCTTTGATTTTATCGTAAAATTTTGGCCACATGGCTTACCAAAAGGTTTTATTCATGGAGATTTGTTTCCTGATAATGTTTTTTTTATTAATGATAAAATTACAGGAGTAATTGATTTTTATTTTTCATGTACTGATATACTTTTATATGATTTAGCAATTGCTATTAATGCTTGGTGTTTTGATAAACAAGACAATTTTCAAGATAAAAAATATCAAGCTATACTAAAAGGATACAACTCTAAAAGAAAATTAAGTAAAGATGAAGAATTCTTTTTACCACTATTGTGTCAGGCTGCTTCTTTACGTTTTTTATTAACAAGATTATTTGATTGGGTAAACACACCGATTGAAGCTAATGTTGTGCCTAAAAATCCAGAAGAATATGTAACAAAACACAAATACTTTAAGCAAATAGTTAAAAATATTAAATATGTAGAAAATTAATCATGAAAAAAGAAATTACTATTTTTACAGATGGTGCATGCTCTGGAAACCCTGGAAGAGGCGGATGGGGAGCTGTTTTGCTTTATCAGGATAATGAAAAACATTTATCTGGATCAGAAAAATTAACTACAAATAATAGAATGGAACTTAAGGCAACAATTGAGGCTTTAAAAGCAATAAAATACCCAAGTAAAATAAAATTATATACAGATTCACAATATGTAAAAAATGGAATAACGGTATGGATTACCAATTGGAAAAAAAATGGATGGAAAACTGCGAATAGAAAAAGGGTCTCCAATAAAGAACTTTGGATTGAACTAGATAAAAATGTAAATGTTCACGATGTAGAATGGTTTTGGGTTAAAGGACATTCTGGAAACCATTACAATGAAATTGCAGATAAATTAGCTGTAAATGCTATGGATGAGTAATAATAAAATACTATAGATTTTTTAAAATATTTTCTGCAGTCGAAACCTCAAAAGCTCCAACTTTTTCTACAAAAGATTTTCTGATAACATTATCTTCAACTATCATAGCAAATCTTCTTGATCTATGCCCCATTATTCTACCAAAATTCATGTCAAGACCAAGAGACTTTGAGACTGAACAATCAGAATCAGATAACATGTCAATTTTTCCTTCAACTTCATTTGCTAAACCCCATGCACGCATTACATGTGGATCATTCACTGCCATACATGCAACTATATCTACGCCTTTATCTATAATATGTTGATAATATTTTATATAACCTGGTAAATGCTTAGCAGAACATGTCGGTGTAAAGGCTCCTGGTAAAGCAAACAGAACAACTTTATTCGATTTAAAATAATCATCAGTTTTAATTTCTTTGACTCCCTCACTATCTTTTATAAGAAATATTCCAGAGGGGAAATTATTACCTACATCAGTTGACATGCAAACTCCTTTTAATCTTAATTATACTTAAACTATATCACTAGATTTTAAAATAAATTTATTTTGCTTTTTTAATATATTTCTGAATTTCTTTAATAGTCAGTAATTCAGACAGAATTTTTCCATTTAACATTAATGGACCATAAATTTCATTATACGGTATTCCATAACGTTGTTTTTTAGTTAGGAACTTTTTAATATGTTTGTTCGGCTTAGTCCAATCTAAGACTAGAACTTTTACATTATTTTTTTTAAAAATTTCTGATACTTGATTAGTTTCAAGTACTAAAGCTTTATTAACCTGACATGTTATACACCAATCTGCAGTAATATCGACAAATACTATTTCTCCTCTTGCTGCCAACTGATTAGGTAATAAAATATTTTTGTTTATATCCCAATTAACTATCTCGAAATTAGAATAGTTATTTAGATTAGTTTCAATTTTTGTCTCTAATTTAATCAATAAATTAATTAACCATAACGATGTAAATAGAAGGAAAATAGCCATAAATTTTTTAAAAGTTACTAACCAATTACCAGGCTTTGGTATTATTGATATAATTTTTGGGAATAACATTATTAGAATAAGGGGTAATGACAAACCTAGACCCATAATTAAGAGAATGGAAAAAATTTCGAAAGCACCTCCAGATAAAGCAAAACCAACTGCGGTACCCACAAGTGGTGCTGTACAGGGAGTCGCTAATAAAGTTAATGTGATACCAGTAATAAAATCTCCAACAAAACCCTCACCCCTATAAGACAGAATATTTAAAACTTTTGGAGGTAAAAATAAATTAAATAACCCTAAGAGATTAAAACCAAAAAAAGCTGTAAGTAAAATCATAAAAATTAGAAAAGATGGATTTTGAAATTGCACACCCCACCCAACAAGTTCACCTGCAAACTTAACAATGTAAGTGCCAACAGCTAACAATAAAAAAGATGTTAATATACCCAGTATATTAAATGATATTTTCTTTCTAAATATTACATTGTTCTCCGTTCTTAGGTTTACTAATTGAATCAATTTCAAAGATAATACTGGGAGAACACAGGGCATAAAATTTAAAATAAATCCACCAATTAAAGCTACTATGAAAATTTCAAAACCAATTGAAATTTTTTTTTCATTAAATTTTAAATAATTTTTATTCGATAAATTTGACAATTTAGTTACAATTTTCTCATAACTATGATCATTATTAAGAAAAGTTAATTTTAAAAATTTAAATTCATAATCTTTTTTATCTTTAAAATTAATAGTTAAATTTAAAAGTTCACCAGATTTAGAATACGAAGATTTTTCAAAAATTAGTTCTTTATGATCTTCTACAATTATATCATATGGGCTTATATTTAATTTATTTATAAATGATAATTCTAGTTTATCATCAGATTGATCAAATGAGAAAAGTTCTAAATCTTTACTTCCTAGAATCTTAGGTACCTCATTTTTATATCTAAGTATCTCTTTTAATTTAGAATTGCCTTTATAATTTTTAGATAATTTACTTAAATCATAATTAAAACTTACTGGAACACATATTTCAGCACATACTTGTGCCTCAAATTGAAGTGGTCCTGATATTTTTTTGTTTTTGTTTAACCGTTCTATAACTATTGGAAAAATTACTTCATTTTCGTAACCAAATGTCTCAATACCAAAAAACTTAAATCTTTGAGGGTTTGGAAACAGTAAATTCATTGATTTAATATTATTTCCTCTTTCCCATTTGATTTCTGGAGGCAGTCCTGCATCACCAGGATTTCTCCAATAAATTTTCCATTCTGGTAAGAGATTAACTTTTAAACCTATAAGAATTTTTGTTGGTGTAGTTTCAAATATTTTACCAAATAAAATATCAAATTTAACAAAATCATAATTTTCATTAGGCACAGTGTTTTGATTAGAAACTAAAATATTAGAGAATGATATGTTTACCTTAGTCAAACTAATTAAGGTTAAACATAACAACAAAATTAAAACTTTACAGTATTTAAAATTAACTAGTTTATTGTGCATTATTTCTTTTTGGTTATTATAAGAGTTGTCAGTAATATATTGGAATTACAATTATGGATCAAGAATTGTTAGGTAAACTGCTTATTGCCACTCCAGGACTTGAAGACATAAGATTTCAGGATTCTGTTATATTGATTTGTGAACATTCTAAAAATGCGACAATGGGTTTAATTCTAAATAAACCTCTCTATAATTTTGACACATCCCAGTTTTTAAAGAAAATGAAAATTAATTCCGAAACTAATTTTAAATCCAGCCCTACTTTTTTCGGTGGTCCTGTACATCTAAATCAAGGTTTTATTATACATTCTAATGAAAAAAAATATAAAACATCTGAAGATATTTTAGATGGTGTAATGATAACTAGTTCTGAAGAAATCTTAATTGATATTTCAAAAGATAAATCACCAGAATATGCAAAAATTTTTCTAGGATGTGCAGTTTGGGATCAAGGACAACTTGACAATGAAATACTAGATAATTCTTGGATCATAAGTAACTCAAGTAAAGATTTGATATTTCATAATCACTTGGAATTTTCGTTATGGAAAAAATGTTTAAAAAACATGGGAGTAGACCCAAGTAAGTTAGTATCATATTCAGGAAGTGCTTAAGTTATTTTAATTTAGTATTGTTGAAATTTCTAATTTTTTCAGAGAACTAGCATTCGGCCCTATCACAGATAATACAGGCTTTGTAGAATTTAATAACTTATCACATAAATCATAAATAGAAGAAATAGATATATTTTCTATGCTTCTTATAACCTCTTTAGTTTCTATCAATTTTCTAAAACTAATCATATTTTTTGCAAAATATTCTGACCTTGTACTGTTACTTTCTTGACCCATTATAAAACCAGATTTCATTTGTGATTTTGCTCTTTCAAGTTCTTCAGAAGATATGAAATTTTTTATTTTTTTCCATTCTATTAAACTTGCTTCAAGTAATTGATCAAGATCGTTAGGTGAAGTTCCGGCATAAAAACCAAATACGCCAGAAGAATTTTGCATCTGTGTAAAACTAAAAATGGAATAACATAAACCTCTTTTTTCTCTTATCTCTTGAAACAATCTCGAAGACATTCCACCACCTAATATAATTGATAACGCTCTGAGAGAAAAACGATCAATATCTGTATTTTTTAGACCTTCAACACCAAATACTAATTGTGTTTGTTCTAGGTCTCTGTCTTCTGCTATAAATCCAGAAGTCCATTCTGAATTAACTTTTTTAGGTTTGGTATCATTTTTGATTTCCGAAAATTTTTCTTCAACAATTTTAAACAAATTATCCTTATTTAAGTTTCCAGACATAGAGACAACCATATTTTCTGGAGTGTAATTTGAATCTAAGAAGAAATTTAAATTAGACTGATTAAAACTACTTACAGTTTCTTTTGTGCCAAGGATGGGTCTTCCCATTGGTTGATTTTTAAAAGCAGTTTTAGTGAAATTTTCAAATACTCTATCGTCTGGAGCATCATAAGATTGTCCTATCTCAGAAATTATGACCCCTCTTTCTCTCTCAATTTCATCTTTAGGGAAAGTCGAGTTTTTTATAATATCTGATAGTATATCAACTCCTAACTCTACGTTTTCTTTCAACACTTTAAGAAAATAAGCCGTAATCTCTTTGCTAGTATAAGCGTTGATATCACCTCCAACATCTTCAATCTCTCGTGCTATTGTTTCGGCATTTCTATTTTTGGTTCCTTTAAAAGCCATATGTTCTAACATATGAGCAATTCCACATTCATCATTATTTTCGTTAGAACTTCCTGCACCTATCCAAACTCCAATAGATGCACTTTCAACATCAATTTGATCATTAATAATTGTTATACCATTATCAAGAGTTTTAAATTCTACACTCACAACATTCTCATTGATTTTATAATATATTCTTGGACATCTTTTAAATTAGGTTCAATTATTTTAAAATTTTCTTTTCGACACATAATGTAATCTAAGTGAAAAGGAAATTCAGGCATTATTCCAATACTTTTTTTTATAACTTGCGGAAATTTTGCAGGGTGTGCGCAAGCAAGAGAAATTATTGGAGTATCATTAGAAATAATTTTTTGTTCAATAGCTTTTTTTACAGCGCCATAACCTATCGCACTATGAGGATCGAGCATATATTTGTGATCAATGTAGGTTTTTTTAATTATATTAAGAGTATCAAAATCACTAATCCTAAAAGCGGCAAATAAATTATTTATTTTATTAAGTTGTTCTTGAGTAATTTGAAAATTTCCATCAACTTTAAATTCATTCATTTGCTTTTTTACTAAATTTGTATCCCTATCATTTATTTCGTATAATAATCTCTCAAAATTACTAGAAACTTGAATGTCCATGCTTGGGCTAATAGAGGGAGAAACATTTTTTCGTTTCATAATACCATTTTCAAAAAATCTAGTAAGTATATCATTTTGGTTTGAACCACATATAAGCTTAGATATAGGAAGTCCCATTTTTTTTGCCATCCAACCTGCTAAAATATTTCCGAAATTACCTGTTGGAACTGAAAAAACAACCTCTTTTTCTGGACATCCTACTCTTAATGCAGAGTAGAAATAATAAACAATTTGAGGTAATAATCTTACCCAATTAATTGAATTTATAGCTGAGAGTGATGTACGATCTTTAAAATTTAAATCTTCAAAACAGTCTTTAACAATTGCCTGACACCCGTCAAAATCGGTTTTTACAGATAAGGCATGTGCTCCATCTTCATTTATCCAAGTCATTTGTTTTTGTTGAACTTCTGATACCCTTTTGTGCGGAAAAAGAATAAAAATATCGATATTTTCTTTGCCTTTAAATGCCTCTAGGGCAGCAGAACCAGTGTCACCACTAGTCGCCCCTAAAATCACAGCTCTTTTAGCCTTTTTTTCTAGCGCTATGTTAAATGCCCTTGACAAAAATTGCATAGCATAATCCTTAAATGCTAGTGTTGGACCATGAAAAAGCTCAAGAATGTATGTATTATCCGTAAGCTCTTTTAGAGGAGCTACTTCATTACCAAATGTTGAATATGTGGCTTTACATATATTTGAAATATCATCCTCATCCAAAAAAGGTTGAATAAATGGTTTTAATATTTTTGAGGCTAATTTTGAATAAGTAAGTTCTTTCATATTTTTTAAGTCACTATGACTAAATCTTGGCCATTTTTCTGGCATAAACAACCCACCATCTCTTGCTAAGCCAGCTAATAGAACCTCTTCATATGAAAGAGAAACATCGCCTCCTCTAGTACTTGAATATTTAATATAATCATCCATTTCGTTTAATCTTTTTAAATATTAATCTTCCAGATGAAGCATGATACGAAAAGTACACAAATAGCAAAGATAGAGCCAATCCATACCACGTTATTGCATATGATAAATGTTGATTGCGAAATTTAGGTTTACCCTCTACTCCAATTGGAAGTGTCAACTTTTCTCCAAAACGAAGAGCATCAATATAATAATCATTAATTATTGGATTAGAAATAACATTTATAAAATCAAAAATCTGATTAGGTACAATTGTGAACCAAAAACCGTTTTTTCCGTCATTTTCTGGAACGAAATAACCTTTTTTTTGTGGATATCTTATAATTCCTTTTAATTTCACAAGGCCTTTAATAAGACTAAACTTTCTTTTATTAGGATTTTTGTAACTCTCAGACACCCAGCCTCTATTAATAAGAACAATTTTATTGTTTTCCATTTTAAATGGAGTTACTACATGAAATCCTGCATTACCTTCATAGGTTTTGCCAGTAATGTATATTTCATAATTATGCATAAAATGCCCAAAAATAACAACAGACTTAAATTCATTAATTGAGGACTTCTCTAGCTCGGCAGGATCAGTTATTGGATTAGACTGACTCTGTTTTAGATAATCCTGTATTAGAGATTCCTTCCAAAATAGCCTTTTTACCTGCCAAGTTCCAAAACTAACTAAGATAGCAAAAATTAAAATTGAGAATATTGACGGCCATAACATTGGCTTAAATTGTATTTTCATTGTCAGTATATAAACCTTAAATTTTAATAAGTATTATAAATACCTATTAACCACCCCACCAATATATACACACAAATAAAAATAACCAAACTACATCAACAAAATGCCAATACCAAGCTGCAGCTTCAAACCCAAAATGATGGTCAGCAGAGAAATGGCCCTTGAGACCTCTAAATAAACAAACTGTTAAAAATATTGTTCCTACTAAAACGTGAAATCCGTGGAAACCTGTAGCCATATAAAAGGTAGAAGCATAGATTCCATCTGTAAATGCAAAAGTTGCATGTTGATATTCGTATGCTTGAACAGCTGTAAATAAGGCACCTAAAATTATAGTTAAAACAAGCCCGGTTATAAAATCTTTTCTGTTGTTATGTTGAAGGGCGTGATGAGACCAAGTTACTGTGCAACCAGATAATAATAATATTAAAGTGTTAATTAATGGTAAGTCAAAGGGGTCCAAAGCTTCAATTCCTTCGGGAGGCCAAACACCAGTATCAGGATATAAACTAGAATCAAAGAAGGCCCAGAAAAAAGCTACAAAAAACATAACCTCAGAGCAAATAAAAAATATCATGCCATATCTCATACCAATTTGGACGATAGGTGTGTGATGACCTTGATATTCAGCTTCTCTTACAATGTCCCTCCACCAATAAAACATGGTAGCTAACACCATAAACAGACCTGCACCTAATACCCATAACGAGTATGGATATTCATGCATATATAATGTAAGCCCAAGAAAAAGGGTAAAGCCAGCAGCAGATCCTAAGGCAGGCCATGGACTTGGTTCAACTAAGTGATATTGATGTTTTTGTTCGCCGCTCATTAAATTCTCCTTAATTAACCTTTATGTATCCTAACTCAATTTAATCCAAAAATTTTTAACTCATAGATTATGTTTCTGCATTAAAAAATGTATACGACAAAGTTATCTCTTCCAAGTTTTTTGTGTTTTCATCATCATTTATACTTGGGTCAACATAAAATGACACAGGCATTTTAACCTCTTCCCCCGGCTGGAGTGTTTGTTTTACAAAACAAAAACAATCAACTTTCATAAAAATACTTCCAGCTTTCGGAGGGGATACATTAAATACTGCTGTACCTGTTGTTGGCTTATCCGATAAATTTTTTGCTGTGTAGTAAATAACTTGTTGTATACCAGGCTGAACAATTATTTCTTGTTTAGGTGCCTTAAAGTCCCAATTAAGTTCTTGTGATATATTTGAATCAAATCTTATTTGAATGTTTTTATATTGGCCATTTGATCCTGGGGCTAGCGAAGCCCTCTGAACCGTCCCTGCGTATCCAGTAACTCTACAAAACAAATCATACAATGGAACAGAAGCAAAAGATAAACCAAGCATGAAAAAAACAATTAGGAATGCCCACTTTAAAGAATTATTATTTTTTTTGGATAAACTTGAAGACATTTATGCAGTGACATCCATTCTTAAAATTGTAATAAAAAAGAAAAGAACAACCATAAATATTATTATTCCTAAAATAGCAAAATTCTTAGATTTTCTATTTTCGTAAAATGCTTTAATATATTCATCATTTTTATTAGATTTCATATCTAACCTATCATAAAATTATTTACGAATTTATCAATACAAACACTCGCAAACAAAATACTCAAATAAAAAATTGAGTAAACAAATAGACCTTTTTCTGAATTTTTATTTTCTTTTAATACATAAAACGATCTTCTGATGAATTCAATATTAAGTAATGTAACAACTATCAAATAAAAGTTACCAGAGTAATTTAAAATCCAAGGAAGGTATGCGCAAGGCATGAGTAAAAGTGAATAAATAAATATATTCTTTCGAGTAGTCATATCACCATAAATAATTGGTAGCATTGGTATTTTCGCAGCTACATAATCTGATTTATTAACTAAAGCCAAAGCCCAAAAATGTGGGGGTGTCCATAGAAATATTATAAGGAATAAGATTAATGCTTCTAGCCCAATAGAACCTGTAGCACAAATATGCCCAATAATTGGAGGGAATGCGCCGGCAGCACCACCTATTACAATATTTTGAACAGTATGTCTTTTAAGCCAAATGGTATAAACCACTGCATAAAAAAATATTGTAAAAGCAAGTAAACTAGCTGCTAACCAATTTATAGATAAACCTAATATCATTATTGATAAAATGGATGTAATTATTCCAAATGACAGAGCTTCAGAAGGTTGAATCTTACCAGATGGAATAGGTCTGTTTTTTGTTCTATCCATTAATACATCAATGTCTTTATCAAACCATTGATTTAGGACCCCAGATGCACCTGCTCCAAGGGCTATAGCAAATATTCCTATCATAGCTAAAAACGGATTAATTGAACTATCTAAAACTGGTGCCGCATTATAATATCCAACGAAAGCTGTAAAAACTACTAACGACATAACTCTAGGCTTCATAAGATTAATATAATCATATGGAGAACCTGAGTTATTGGTCTCTTGCAATATATCCTTAGTGTTAACTACTATCGATGGCATATTAAAGTTCAAGATCTATATTATTTTACTTTTGGTATTTCAGCAAAAGTATGAAATGCAGGTGGTGAAGAAACTGTCCATTCTAAAGTATTGTCAGTTGAACCCCACGGGTTTTTAACAGCTTTTCGCTTCTTTAAAAAAGCCTCGATTATAACAACTAAAAAGATTATAGCACCTAAAGCTCCTATATAAGATCCAATTGATGCAACCATATTCCATCCTGCAAATGCATCAGGATAATCAACATAGCGTCTTGGCATACCTGCTAAACCTAAAAAATGCATTGGGAAAAATGTTAGGTTCACACCTATAAATGTAACCCAAAAATGGAGCTTTGCTAAACTTTCACTATATTCATATCCAGTCATTTTAGAAAACCAATAATAAAAAGCTGCGAATAAGCCATACACAGCTCCTAATGATAGTACATAATGGAAGTGTGCAATAACGTAGTATGTGTTATGCAGGACAACGTCTAATCCAGCATTGGCTAACACTACACCCGTTACACCACCAACAGTAAAAAGAAAAATAAAACCTATTGCCCAGTACATAGGTATCCTAAAAACTATAGACCCACCCCACATTGTTGCAATCCATGAGAAGATTTTGATACCGGTTGGAACAGCTATTACCATTGTTGCGGCAGTAAAATATGCTCTAGTATCAACGGACAAACCAACCGTATACATGTGATGTGCCCATACTACAAAACCAATTACACCTATAGAAACCATAGCATATGCCATTCCTAAATAACCAAAAACAGGTTTTCTTGAGAATGTTGAAACTATTTGGCTTACAATACCAAACGCAGGTAAAATCATTATGTAAACTTCAGGGTGTCCAAAGAACCAAAAAAGATGTAGAAATAATATAGGATCACCACCACCTTCAGGAATGAAAAAGCTTGTTCCAAAATTTCTGTCAGTAAGTAACATCGTAATGGCACCAGCTAAAACTGGTATAGCTAATAATAACAAAAATACTGTGACTAGCATAGACCACACAAATAATGGCATTTTGTGAAGTGTCATTCCAGGCGCCCTCATGTTAAATATAGTTGTTATAAAGTTTGCAGCACCCAATATGGAAGAAGCGCCAGCTAAATGAAGAGAAAATATTGCAAGGTCCATCCCCATACCTGGAGAACCTGCCGAACTTGAAAGAGGAGGATATATGGTCCAACCAACTCCAACACCACCATCAACTACAGCTGATAATAACAGTAAAACAAAGCTTGGAGGTAAAAGCCAAAAAGATATGTTGTTCATTCTTGGGAAGGCCATATCTGGAGCACCAATCATTATAGGAACAAACCAATTTCCAAAACCTCCGATTAAACCTGGCATAACAACAAAGAAAACCATTATCAAACCATGTGCAGTTGTGAAAACATTCCACATATGACCATCTTCCATGTACTGCACACCTGGGTTCATTAACTCCATTCTCATATAAATTGACATCGCTCCGCCAATGAAAGCAGCAACTATAGCAAAAATTATATACATAGTACCTATGTCTTTATGGTTGGTTGAATATAGCCATCTTTTTACAAATCCTGACGGAGCACCATGATGATCGTGTGATGAACCTGTATTTGCGGTTTGAGACAATGAAGCCATTATTTTATCTCCTTAACTTCTTTTTTTTCTAATAATGCGATTTTATTATTTTCTTTTATTGGGTTGTTTGCAAATTTAACTTTTGCATCTTTTAACCATTTTTCATATTCATTCTTAGGAAGAGCCTGAATTACTATTGGCATATAAGCGTGGTTTACACCACATATTTGATTACACTGCCCGTAGTACTTTTTCTTTCCTACGGGGACTTCTGTCCAAATTTCATTAATTCTTCCAGCAATAGAGTAAACTTGGAGAGCTAAAGACGGAACAAAAAATGAATGCATAACGTCATTGCCAGTTACAAGAAATTTTATTCTTGTACCCTCAGGCACAACTAGTGGATTATCTACATCCAACATTCTTTTTTGATTATCATTTAAGTCACTTTCTGCAATTATATATGAATCAAATGAAATTTCTTCATCTGGATATTCATAATTCCAATACCATTGAGCTCCAGACACCTTAACAACCATATCAACTGGCTTATCTGCTTCGGTTAAATAAAGAAGCTTAAATGAAGGAACAGCAATTACAACGAGAATCAAAACTGGAACTACAGTCCAAATAATCTCAATCAACGTATTATGAGAAGTTTTCGATGGTTTTACGTTAGGTTTTTCTCTAAATTTTATGCATACATAAACTAATAAACCAAGCACAAAAACTGAAATCAAGGTAATTACAACGAGTAGAAAGTTGTGAAGATCAGTTGCTTTAGTAGCAATTATTCCAGCAGGTTCTTGTAGATCCATTTGCCATGGTTTTGGTTCTGACGCAACAGCTATGTTTAACAAAAAAAACATCATTGTTCCTGCTGCTAAAAAAATATAATTTAAAATATTTTTCCAACATTTTGATATAGTATGGAAAGTTATTTCCATTATTTATGCTCCTCAAGCTTTAATCAAATCATATCTAAAATAATAGATTAATGTTAGATTAATTTGAAATGATTCTAAAATACGTTTTAATATGTATTACTTAAAACTTTTTTATGAAAAATACTAGATCTAAATCCAAATAAATTATTTTTTTTTAGTTAATTTTTTATTTAATTATCAAATTTATATTTTTTAGTGTTAAACTTGAAAAATAGTAATTATATTGCCATGTCGTATATATAAAAAATTTAATTAATAGGCTCAAAAATGGAAAATAAATCACCATTAGAAATAACTGATAAATTGTTTTATGAGGATAATGATTTTGATCTTAATAAAGCTCAATCTATTGTATCAGACACTCTAAAAGATGCTGATGACGGAGAATTGTATCTTGAATCAACAAAATCAGAATCGTTTTCATTTGACGACGGAAGAATGAAAAATATTGCTTACGATAGCACTAAGGGATTTGGTTTAAGGGCAATAGCAGGTGAAGCCAGAGGGTTTGCTCATTCTGGCGAAATAACAGAATCTTCTCTTAAAAGAGCCTCAGAAACAGTTAGGTCCGTATCAAAAAACTATTCAGGAATAATGGCTCCAGCTCCATCACATGGAACTAACAAACCACTTTACACTTCATTAAATCCAATTGAGGAAACTTCATTTAAAATAAAAACAAGTTTACTTCAAGAAATTGATGCTTACGCAAGATCAATTGATAAAAAAGTTGTTCAAGTTTCAGCATCTATTTCTGCCTCTTATCAAGCAATTCAAATATTAAGAGCTGATGGAAAGAGAACCGCGGACATTAGGCCTCTTATTAGACTTAATGTATCATTAGTTGTTGAAAAAAATGGAAGAAGAGAGACTGGAAATTCCGGATGTGGTGGAAGAGGAAGATATGAAGAATGGATTAATTCTGATAGATGGAAGGGTCAAGTTAAAGAAGCTTTGAGAATTGCTAATACCAACCTTGAATCTATTCCTACACCTGCTGGTGAGATGCCTGTTATTTTAGGTCCAGGCTGGCCAGGTGTTATGTTACACGAAGCTGTAGGTCATGGCTTAGAAGGAGATTTTAATAGGAAAGGTACTTCAATATTCTCAGGGAAAATTGGCGAAAAAGTTACTGCCGACGGGGTTACAGTTATTGATGACGGTACAATTGAAAACAAAAGAGGATCAATAACAATTGATGACGAAGGTACAAAATCATCAAAGAACATTTTAATAGAAAATGGAATTTTAAGAAATTACATGCAAGACCGACAGAATGCAAGATTAATGAAAATGGAACCAACTGGAAATGGGAGAAGACAGTCTTATTCTCATTACCCTATGCCAAGAATGACAAACACTTACATGGATAATGGAACAATTGAACCAGAAGAGATTATAAGTACTGTTAAAAAAGGCATTTATGCTGTTAATTTTGCTGGTGGACAAGTTGATATTACAAATGGAAAATTTGTTTTTTCTGCTTCAGAAGCCTATCTAGTAGAAAATGGAAAAGTTAAGCAGCCTCTTAAAGGAGCAACCCTAATTGGTAATGGCCCAGATGCAATGTCGAAAATTTCTCTTATTGGAAATGATATGTCTTTAGATGACGGAATTGGCACATGTGGAAAAGAAGGTCAAGGTGTCCCTGTGGGCGTAGGACAACCTACGTTATTAATGGGAGGTATCACAGTAGGAGGCACTGATACGAACTAGAGTGTCAGAAAGCGTTATCGATAAATATTTTATCTATGTTTTTCTTCCAAATGCCATTAAACTTTTCTAGAAGAATTTCAGATCCAGTCTTTTTGTTTCTAATGATATTGTAAAGTGGATCTAAAAACTGTCTTTCATCAACACCTCGTTCATCTAATTTATTACGTCTTTGAAGGCCTAAACTAGAAATTCTTATCATTTCTTCTGCTATATCGATGATTCTTTTGGATCCTAGTTTCCCATTTAAACCGTATTTTGCGGCCGAAATTCTTCCTTCTTCTAGAAGCTGAGTATTCATAAATGGCTTTGCCAAATCATAGGCTTCTAATTGAGCCTCATTATCATACAATAATCCCACCCATAATGCTGGGAGAGCACAAATTATATTCCATGGTCCACCATCTGCACCTCTCATTTCTAAATATTGTTTAAGTCTAACTTCTGGGAATGGAACTGTTACATGGTCCTCCCAGTCTTTGAGAGAAGGAAATTGCCCCTCAAAACCTTCTAAATTTCCATCCATAAAATCTAAAAAAGATCCTCCAGATACATCGATATATTCACCTTCTCTGTATACAAAATACATTGGTACCTTGAGGACATAATCTAACCATTCCTCATAGCCAAAAGATTCATTAAAAACAATTTCTGGTACACCTGTTCTATTAGGGTCAGTATCTGTCCAGACCATTGCTCTTGAAGATAAATATCCACTTTCTTTACCTTCAATAAATGGAGAATTAGCAAAAATAGCTGTTGCAATGGATTGTAATGCTAAGGATGTTTGAAACTTTTGGACCATGTCTTGTTCATTAAAATAATCCAGATTAACTTGAATAGTACATGTCCTTAACATCATATCTAATCCGAGTTGACCAACTTTAGGCATAAAATTTTTCATAATTTCATATCGACCTTTTGGCATCCAATTTTGCTTTGAACGAGACCATTTAGGATCATAACCTAGACCAATCATTGATAATCCAAGTTTGTTCATGGCTTTTTTCATGATTTTTAAGTGTCTTCCAGTCTCTCTACATGTTTGATGTAAGTTATCAAGAGGAGACCCCGATAATTCTAATTGTCCACCAGGTTCAAGAGAAATTGACGCACCAGTTTCATCTTTTAAAGCAATCGTATTGTTTTTTTCTAAAATTTTTTCCCAATTATTTTCTTTTGCAAGATTATTTAATAGTTCACTTACACCTGATTTACCAAAATAACCAACTCTTTCTAAGTTATTTAAATGAAAAACAAATTTTTCATGTTCCGTACCTATTTTCCAATCTTCTCTTTTTTTTTCACCTTCTTTAAACCAATTTATGAGGTGTTCTTTTTTTAATCTTGGCATTTAGATCTCATATTTAGATTATGGTATAAATTGAAAATATTAACACTTAATATTTTATAGTATTTCTAACCTATATTGAACTTAATTATAAGATTATTAATTATTTTTTATATCTCCATATAAAAAGTGCCAAAAAGAAAGAGCAGTAATTACTGCTGTATCAGATCTCAAAATTCTAGGTCCCAGATCAATTGGTCTTATAAACTTCTTTTCTCTCAAATAATTTGTTTCATTTGCACTGAAACCACCTTCAGGACCCACTAGAATAGCACCAAAAGACTTTGTTGATAGATTTTGAAAATCTATTTTGACGGCATCATTGTTTCTAATCGTTTCGTCACAAAAAAATATAATTCGATCATTATCCCAATTAGGAATTAAATCTTTAAGTTTCTTTACAGCACAGACTTCAGGGATAGTTATGCGTTCGCATTGTTCAGAAGATTCAATAGCTATATCTTGCATTCTTTTTAGATTTAAATTTTTTGTGATAGTGCGTTCTGTAATTACAGGGATAATTTTAGATACTCCCAATTCAGTTGCCTTTTGCACTATATATTCAGTTGGAGATTTTTTAACTGGTGCAAATAATAACCAAATATCATTGTCAATTTGGACATCTCGTGTTTTTTTAATAATATCAATAATAATTGTATTTTTATAAATTTCAGAAATTTTAGCCAAAAACTCACCATTAACGCCATTGAAAACTAAAATTGAATCATCAATTTTTTTTCTCATTACATTTATTAAATAATGCACTTGCTTATTTTCTAATTTAACTGGACTTTTTAAAGATATTTTTCCTGGAAAATAAAGTCTGATTTTAGCTTTATAAGATAAGTCTAACATTACAAAACCGTATAACTGTAAATTAATTTCACTGCTCATTGATTACAATATAGTATAATGATATTGCATTATTTATGAATATACCCAAACAAAATAATTCTGACATGCTAGATAGTGGTTGGTGGGACATATTACCTAAGCATTATATTAAATGGATAAGATTGGGAAGATTTGACAGACCAGTCGGTTTTTGGCTTCTTCTTCTACCTGGGTGGTGGGTGCTTCCATTAACAAATTTAGATTTGATAAACTGTATAAAACTAATGTTTGTTTTCTTAATAGGGTCAATTGTAATGAGAGCTGCCGGATGTACTATTAATGATATGTGGGACAAAGATATTGATAAAAAAATTTCTAGAACAAAAAAAAGACCGCTTGCTAGTGGTGAAATTTCAATTTTACATGCAACCTATTTTTTAATTACAATGTTACTAATTGGTTTAATTTGTCTATATCAATTAAATATTAAGACTTGGTTTGTAGCTGTCTCAGCCATACCTCTAGTTATTCTATATCCCTTGGCTAAAAGGTTTACAAAATGGCCACAAATTATATTAGGATTGACCTTTAGTTGGGCTGTCCCAACAGCTTGGTCTGCTGCAAATGAAGAGTGGAATTTAGGAATATTCTTTATGTATTTGGCAACTGTGTTCTGGATCATTGGATATGACACAATTTATGGATGCCAGGATAAAAATGAAGATGAAATTTTTGGTATTAAAAATTCAGCAGTTTCAGCTAAAAACTTCTTAACTCTTTTTGTAGGATGTTCTTATAGTTTTATGTTTTGCTTATTAATTATTAGTGGATATTTATTAAACAATAATATCTTTTGGTACATTGGTGTATCGATTTGTGGATTTCATCTTGCTAATCAAGTAAGAAAAATAAAAAACATAGAACAGAACAACCCACTGCAAATATTTAAATCAAATATCGTCCTTGGTTTATTTTTAACATTATCATCTCTAGGAAATCATATAAGCTAATAACAGAGGTTTTAAACTTTATACTTTAACCTAAACACACCGTCTACTAAAATCATATGTGGGAAAGTTAACGCTGCCAAACCAATAAAAGTTACTTTTATAATTGTATCTGTATATGAATATAAATTTAGTAAAATATAATATACAGTTCCGCCACCTAACCAACTCAATACAGAAAAAATAATCATTAGGTACAATATTTTTTTCTTTTCCATAAAGTTAAGTAATGTTGGTATAATTCTTTTAAAATGGTGAATGCTGTGAATAAGACAAAAATATATTGCAAAAGCTGGCAAAGGGGGAAAAAGTGATATCACTAAAACCATTACAGTAAATAATTTAATATAATTTTTAGAGAAAGTAATTTTTTTATAATTAAATAACATTAAAATTAATGAGAAAATCCATACTAAAAGAGCCATGTAAAGAAATTGCCACAATAAATACAATTGATTACCAGATAAAATTGAAAAGAGATGATTAACTTCATCTTTGTTAAAAAAAATTATGCCCAATACTACCACCCCCCCATGAGCATAACCACAGATATAATATAAAGTATTATTTTTCCAATTTAAATCACCACAACCAAAATGAAAAATACTTAGTATTAAGAACAAAATGAGGGAAAAAACTGGTAAAAAATACCAGAGAACAACAATTAATGTACCGACAAATAAATATGTAATTATAAATCGTACCTGTAAATAAAAACTTTTCGTAAAACCTAATGTAACAGAGATGGCACCATCAAGAGCTCCATGGGGAATACCCATAAAAATAATAAAAAATAATGAGATATAATCTAACCAATCTAAGGTAAATTGAACCATTTACGATACACAACATAAAAAAATGATTTAATAAATGGTATTTTAGGCATTGAAATAATTATTTTGCAAGTTGTTAATAGTGAGGCATTTCCAGACATAAATTTAGCCATTTCATCACCATTTAAAATTCTGCCTAAACTTGAAAAAATTTTGGAAGCTAAGATAGGATACTCATTGATAACATTTATAAATATTTCATCTAAAAATAAATCAATAGCATTATGAATTTGAGTATTAATTTTTTTTCTATTTTTTATTTGGCTAATTATTTGAAATGCCTGTTTTTGAATAAAAGTAAAAGCATATCCCGAAGAAGGTCTTACTGCCCCACCTCTTGTACCAATATTAAAAAATTCTCTAGATACACAAGAAATATAATGCATGGGAATAATACCTTTTTCATGATCACTCTTTGTGAACTTGACTAAGTTAAAATATTTTTTGAGATATATTGAAATTTCAGCTGAATAAAATTCTTTGTTCTCAACTGTTTTTGAAAACATTGTAGATTCAACCAATGCTTTCCGTTTACTAAATGGTAGTAGGTAAATAAAATGCATACCTCTTGACTGATCACATCTGAAATCCATTAATGTTACTATATCTTGATCAAATACATCTTTCTCAGAAGTAACTACAAATCCTTCAAAGTGCTGCAACAAAATATTGCTCGGAATTTTAGGTGGTCTACTATCAAATACTAAATCACCATTAATTTTCTTATTCTTAACAAATAATTGACCATCTTTTTCAAGTACATCATTTTCTAAAATGGTATATTTTTGACTTGGAAGTTGTTTTTTACATATACCCAACCATTTTTTCCTTTTTATCACACAATAAGGATGTTTAACTGACGTTAGAATATGTTTAGAGTCATTAGTATTGATTGACCATTTTGACCACACATGATTTGCTTTTTTGTAAGCATCATCATTAATTTTTACTTTCCAAAATCCCCAAAAATGATCTTTATTAGTTTTATTTTTGTTACCTATAAATAAATTAAATTTGTAGTTAGGTAAGTTGCGAATTAATCTAGCCAATGATAATGCTGCGCAACCACCTCCAATAATGTTAATTTCCTTTTTTATCATTCACTAAATTTTCTAAATAAATATGTAGTTCAGAATTATGCTTTTTCTTGTTTCTTAAATAAAAAATCTCTTTAAAAGTCTTGAATAGTGTAATTTTTATTTTCGAGAAGATTGATGTTATTTGCCTTCCATTTTGCCAATTGTAATTTTCATTTTCTAACTGCACCCCAATCTCTCTATAAACTCCTGATGCTACAGAAATTGCAACCCTTGTATTAAAGGGCAGAAAGGTGAAACCTTTTTCTCCACTCAAATAATATTGTTCAGCTAGAATTAATAATTTTTTAATACCTTTTGAAATCATATGAATTTTTTTTAAGTCATTAGTTTTAGCTGCTAAAACTATTTCTTTAGGTGAAATATTCTGAACCCAGCTCCCAGGTAAATATCGTCTTCCCATTTTAGCGTCTTCTAAAATATCTCTTGCAATATTTGTAAGCTGCATAGCTATTCCGAGATCTATAGCAAATGATTTAGCAAGACCATTATTACACTTTAAAGCATCACACATCATTATTCCAACAGTTCCAGCAACATGATAAGAATATCTAATTAACTCTTCTTCCTGCTCAAATAAAACACCCTTTTGATCTAAAATAAGTCCATCAATTAAATCTATTACTACTTTTCTAGAAGATGATTTTAAAAATTTAGGATACTTAATTGAATAATTATTTTCTAGTTCTGTAATTGTATGTTTTTTAATTATGGATTTAATATTAATGAGATGATTATGGGAATTAGCTTCACCACTATCTGCTATGTCATCTAAAATTCTACAAAAACTATATAACTCAGCCGCCCTATTAATGCATTCTTTTTTCAAGAACTTACCAGCCCAATGAAAACTTTTGCCATTTTTTTTTAGCACTATTTTGTCATCATCAATATGGCAATCCATATAAAGCTCTTTTATCTTAATAAACTTTCGACTACTTTTGCAGATGATAATACACCCGGAATACCAGCACCAGGATGAGCTCCAGCTGCAGCAAAGAATAAATTATCAATATGAGGATCTTTATTATGATATCGAAACCATGCAGATTGTGAAAAATTTGGTGCTATTGAAAACCCCGCACCATGAGTAGAACGGTAATCATTTTTAAAATCAACTGGAGTCATATAAAATTCGTCACAAATATTATTTTTTAATTCTGGTAAAATTGTACTATCTAATGCGTTTACAATTCTGTCTTTAAGTTTATCACCTTCAATTGTCCAATTAATATTTCCTTGTAAATTAGGAACAGGACAAAGAACATAAAAGCTATCACAACCTTTTGGTGCAAAACTTTCATCAGTTGCAGTTGGTCTATGTATATATAATGAAAAATCTTCACTTAAAATTTTGTTATCAAAAATATCAGTTAATAACCCTTTAAATCTTTTACTTAACCAAATTGAATGATGAGCTATATTTAGATATTGTTTTTTAGTTCCAAAGAACAAAACAAACATTCCGAAAGAATAACTGGTAAATCTTTCTGGTAGAAATTTTTTTCTTTTTTTTCTTTTTGATTTCAAGATTTCATTATAGAAGGTAGGTGGATCACCATTAAAAACAAAATTATCAGCATGAAATGTATTGCCATTCATGCATTCAATTTTTTCAATTTTACCATTTATTTCAAAAGCATTTTTTATGTCTGTATTGTATTTAATTTCAACACCAGTCCGCTGTAATAAGTTCGTTAACTCTTCAACAAGTTTTCCAGTACCACCCATACTAAAATAAACTCCCCAATTTCTTTCTAAAAAATGTATAAGTGCATAAATGGAAGTAGTAGAAAACGGATTTCCTCCAACTAACAATGGATGTATAGAAAAAGCTGCTCTTAAATTTGGATTTTTGATATATTTATTTACTAATTGGGAAACTGTTAAATAACTTTTCAACTTTATTAATGCCGGCACTTGTTTCATCATATAAAAAAAAGAGTTAAAAGGTTTATCTGATAATTTTGTAAAACCAACATCAAAAATTGCTTTGGAAGCTTCTAATAATTTATAATAATTGTTTGCATCTTCAATTGAAAATCTTTTCATTTCATTTTCAGTTTTTTTTATACTTTCTGAATAATCAAAAGTTTGACCATCATGAAAATGAAACCTGTACCAAGGTTCTAAAGGTTTAAACTTAATATATTCTTCTCTTTTCTCGTTGAATAGTTCAAAAAGTTCATCAAATAAAAAAGGAGCTGTTATTACAGTTGGACCAGCATCGTGTTTGAAACCATTTTTTTTAAAAACTTGCGCTCTTCCTCCTAAAGAACCTAATCTTTCTAACAAAGTAACTTGATGACCCAGGGCTCTTAATCTAAGAGCAGTTGCTATACCACCAAAACCACCGCCAATTACAATACTTCTAAGTTTTTTATTAATTTGTTTTTTTTCAGATAAATTCATTTAAATTGTTAACCATATAAAAAAAAAGCCTGTAGGTTTGCCTACAGGCTTTTGATTTAATTTTTTTTATGCTTACGCATCGGATTCTGTGGTTGCTGCTGCCCATATCGCTAAACAAAAAGCAATTTTGTTAATAACATCTGCAATGTTATAAATAAAATTTAAGCTGTTTGCATCAGCACCACCAGCCATATAACCCATGAAATAACCAATTGGGTAAATAGCCCAACCAATTGTCACAATCCATTTCATTGTGTTAAAAGCTGATTGAACGGATTCAGGTGCACTTTCTGCACTAACTTTACTAGCTTCACCAGCAAATATTTCATATAGAATGAATATCCATCCAGCCATTCCAACTACAAAACCAATAGTTGCATTTATAAAACCAGCCTCACCTAGATATCCACCAATTAACATTACTAAAGATCCAAGAAATAATCTCCAGAACACGCCACCAGCAACTGCTGTACATGCTGCTAAAATCAAGTAGAATTCTATCATTTGAAGTGGAACTGTAATTATCCAATCTACATATCTAAATACAGTTGGTGATTCTCCTGTGGCTGCCCAAATTTCTCTCATGTAGAAATAGTGAACTCCAGCAACTAAAGTAACAAGAGCACCAACAACTAGAGATGTTCTCCACTTGCCTTTAACTCTCAATGATTCCATTAAGAAAAAAACAGTTGCTGCAACCATGGAAATAGATATTATCCAGAAACTTATACCAACAGCATCACCTGGGTCTAGATTATTACCGTGTGACCCTGCAAATGAAAGTGTTGGAAGTAAGGCTAAAAAACTAGCCGGTATTAAATATTTTAAAAAAGACATTTATAAACTCCCCTTATACTTGTCATGTTTAATTTCTAGCAACTGCTAGATTCAATGCAAAATAGCACTTTAGCCAAAACAATAAAAGGGAATTTGTGGTTAGGCAACAAATAAAAGTAATTTAAATGCATTTTTTTTTGGTGTTTTTTGTTAACTTATTGTTTTATAAAGGTTTATTTTTTGATAACAATTATCATTTTCAAAAAAAATTAAGTAAATTTGTCTGTCTTAAGGGATTTAATGGTCAAATTTTACTAATTTTGTGTATTTTTTGTGTTCCCGAAAATTAAGATAAACATAACTTTTAATAGCAAAAAGATTTTTTAACCAAAAAAACCATATCTAATAATTGAGATTAAATTATTAAGTTACCACGAACACTTTTTTTTACAATTTCCCATTCAGGATTTTTTGGTTGTATTGCTTTACTCTTTAGCTTTTCATGAAGACTTATTCTGTAAGTTTTGTCTTTAACAACCTTGTCAATCCACTCTGGTAACCTGTTTTCTTCAATACCTAAACTATAAATTAAATATGATAATGCTTTTTTTTCACTAGTACTTTTTAATGTCATATTCTTAGCACTAATTTCGGATAACCTTTTAGGTTTATTGTCGTTAAATGGGAAAACACCTGCAATTGAGATATATCCATATACTTGTTTTGTATATTCAAAATCTTTTATTTTAACAGTGCCTAACTTTAACTTCACAAAACTGTATGCAACTCCTAACGCTTCACTTAAATGCATAATTTCTAATTGTTCTTCATTAAGCCATAATACATTAAGATCTACTTCAGTTCCTTCGCTTGGCCATTGGGTAGCTGGCATTGATCCATAGGCTGACAAAGACGCTGCATAAACTATATCAGAATCTATTAATATAGCAGGCGTGACACAAATATCCTGATTTAATGAAAATTTTCTTTTTAATTGATATGGTGATCTATTAGATCCTACCGATAATATAGGTATTCTAGTATTTAAATCATCGCATATACCCTTGATAAATTTACCCTTATAAAATGAAAAAGAATAATTAGGTGCAAAATATGGATAACTTATAGCCCTATCAAATGATGAAAAATTAGGAAATAATTCTTTAGTGATTTTTTGATTATCATGTCTCATATCAAATAATCTTTTTATAAACCTAGAGTTTCATTATATCCTAGAGCAATATTCATAGACTGTATAGCAGCGCCAGAAGCGCCTTTTCCTAAATTATCTAATCTAGAAGAAATAATTAACTGGTCATAGTCATCATTCCCAAAAACACTAATATCTAGACAGTTTGTTCCAACTAAATTATCTGGCCTAAAATATCCTTTGTCGTTTACACCTTCATCTTTTTTTAAAACTTTAATAAAGTTAGCTCCTGAGTAAAATTCTTCCATTAGGGATTGGATCTTTTCAGTATCAATTTTATAATTAAACCAAGAAAAATGTAATGGTATAGAAACAATCATGCCTTGAATGAAATTACCAACCGATGGACTAAAAATTGGTGTTCGCTCTAATTTGTTATGATAAATTATTTCTGGTAAATGTTTGTGATTTAATTTAAGTCCATAATTAAAAAAAGGTTCATTATCTGTTTCCTTAAAATAATTAATCATCGATTTTCCACCACCTGAATAACCACTGACAGCATTTATGACAATTGGAATATTTTTACTCAAAATACCATTTGATATAAGTGGTTTTAGAATTACATTAGCCCCAGTAGAATAACATCCAGGTGATGAAATGCGTTTTGAATTTTTAAGACTTTTTCTGTAATTCTCTCCTAGCTCTGGAAGTCCATATGACCAATTTGGGTTAGTTCTGTGAGCTGTAGAAGCATCAATAATTATTGGAGATTTATCTCCAAGTTCATCAGCTATTTGAACTGTTTCTATAGATACTTCATCCGGTAAGCACAAAAATGTTACATCCGATTTTGCTAACATTTCTTTTTTATAAGAAATATCTTTTCTTTTAGATTGATCAACTGACATTATATTAATATTTGGATGCTTACTTAATTTTTCATGAACTTGCAAACCTGTTGTGCCAGTTTCTCCATCAATAAAAATATCCTTTTTCATATTTACCTATTTATATATTTATAAAGTTGCAACAATTAAGACAGTATATTAATAAAGCATATATAAATCTTTTGTAAATTCTCTTTTTCATAGGAACAAAATTTAAATGTCTACAAAAAAACTTAATGATAAGGATATTATGAACCTTCTTATTGATACAGCTATTACAAATGGCGCAACTAGTGCAGACTGTGTTTTATCAAGAAGCAGAGGTGTGTCGATTACTAGAAGATTAGGTAAAGATGAAAACATTCAAAGATATGAAGACTTTGACACTGGTTTAAGAGTATTTGTTGATAATAAAATTTCATCAATTTCAACTAATGAAAATTCTGAAGAAGCTCTTAAAGAAGTTGCAAAAAGAGCCGTTGAAATGGCTAAAATAGCACCAGAAGATAAATATAGCTTTATAGCAAGCAAAGAGATACTTCAAAACTCCCCAATACAAGACAGTATTTTTATTGATAGTTATGATTCTGTAGAACCAAGTATTGATGTAATTAGAGATAGAGCATCAGAAGTTGAAGATATAGCTTTAAGTGTAAAAGGTATTACTAATAGTGATGGTGCAGATTCATCATGGGGTGAAGGAGAAACACTCTTGATGACATCTAATGGTTTTTTTGGGTCGACAAAAAAATCTAACCACAGCGTATCAGTGGTTGTTATTGCTGAAAAAAATGGAAAAATGGAGAGAGACTATGATTATTCTTCAAAAGTTTATGGTGAAGATCTAAAAGACGGTAAAAAAATCGGACATGAAGCTGCAAAAAAAACACTGGCCAGGATTGGTGCTAAAAAACCAGTAACTGGACAATATCCAGTAATTTTCGACCCAAGAGTATCTAGGTCAATAGCAAGTCACTTTGCATCAGCTATTAATGGATCATCAATAGCACGCAAAACCAGTTTTCTAAAAGATTCCTTAAATAGTAAAATTGCAAATGAATCAATTACTTTAATTGATGATCCTTTTCTTGAAAGAGGTTTAGGGTCAAGATTATTTGATGCAGAAGGTCTAGGTACCTCCAAGCATGTATTAATTGAGGATGGAGTTCTCAAAAATTGGTTATTAGATTTATCATCTGCAAGACAATTAAATATGTTACCAACTGCAAATGCAAAAAGAGGTATTAGTGGTCCTCCTGTGCCGGGCACAACTAATCTGACTTTATTACCCGGTGAAGCTTCACCTGAAAGTATTATTTCTAGTGTAAGTAATGGTTTTTATATCACTGATATGATTGGCAGCAGTGTGTCTATGGTTACCGGTGATTATAGTCGAGGTGCTAGTGGTTTTTGGATTAAAAATGGAGAATTATCAACCCCCATAACAGAAGCAACTATAGCAGGTAATTTAAAGGATATGTTTAAAACACTTAAACCTGCTAATGATCTTGATTATACACATTCTATAAATTGTCCAACCATTTTAATTGAAGGCATGACAATAGCAGGTAATTAATTGATAGAAAGATCAAAAAATATGAAATTTAACAGATTTTTAGCTTGGTTTGACATGATTGTTAAAGATCACGGATTTTTAAGATTTTGTTATCACAATTTTCATCAAATTGACGAAAAATTGTATAGATCAAATATGCCTACACCCCTCAGAATAAAGAGCTACGGTAAACTTGGAATAAAAACTATAATAAATCTTAGAGGAATAAGAAGGGATGGTGGCTGGTTATTAGAAAACGAGGCTTGTGAAAAAAACAACATAAAATTGATAGATTTTAGAGCAAGGTCTCGCGCAGCTCCTGAAAAAGATATGATTTTTAAAGCTGAAAAACTTTTTAAATCTATTAAATACCCTGCTTTAATACATTGTAAATCAGGTGCTGACAGGGCTGGTATAATGTCCGCATTATATTTGCTGACTTATAAAAAAGAACATCCCAAAATTGCAAAACAGCAATTATCTTGGAAATATCTTCACGTAAAATGGGCAAAACCTGGAGTGTTAGATAGTTTTGTTGAAGAATATTCAAAACAATATAAACAAAATGATATGAAGTTTATTGACTGGGTAAAAGAAAAGTATGATCCAGAAAAATTAGAGCGTAATTTTCGATCTATTTGGTGGGTTAATAGATTATTAGATGATTGTTTGAAAAGAGAATAACTTTTCTTAAGTGACTGTATTATAAAGTTTTTTGTAATAATCAGAATTATTAATTAACTCTTCGTGATTACCTGAATCTAAAATTTTACCTTTATTAAATAAAATTATTTGATCTGAATTAATTATTGTGGAAAGTCTATGTGCAATAGTGATTGTAGTCTTATTCTTTGTTAATGTATCAAGTGTCCTATTAATTTCGTTCTCAGTTTCAGCATCAAGGGAACTTGTTGCCTCATCTAGAAGTAAGATAGGAGCATCTTTTAGGATAGCTCTAGCAATTGAGATACGTTGTTTTTGTCCTCCAGATAATGTATTACCACCTTCTCCGACAATCGTGTTATAACCATCTAATGAATTAGTTATAAATTCATGTATGTCTGCATTCATTGCTGCTTTTTTAACTTTATGATCAGGTGCATTTAAATTCCCAAATCTAATATTATCCATAAAACTTTTATTATAAATTATAGTTTCCTGACTAACCAATGAAATATTATTTCGAAGTGAATTTAAACTAATGTTTTTAATGTTTTCTTCATTAATTAAAATTTCACCATTTATTGGGTCATAAAATCTTGAAATTAAATTGATGATTGTTGATTTACCAGACCCACTTTGCCCTACCAGTGCAACTTTTGAGCCTGAATTAACAACAAAGTTGATATCATCTAATACTTTATTCTTTTTATTATATGCAAAACTGACTGACTTAAAAGTTATTTTTGGTGACTTGTTTTTTGTTATTTTTAAATTAGGAGCAGAGGATAAACTAATAACTTTTGGTGTGATTTTTAATTGTGTGTATATCCTTCCTAAAGCAGAAAGAGCTTCTTGAAAAACAGTATTGAATGTTCCCAATGCCCTAGCAGGTTGTGCAATCATCAACAATGCTGTTACATAACCCACAACACTTCCGGGAGATAATTCACCTATTGATACCCGGTAGCTTGCAAAACCAATTACACTAGCTGCTGCAACTCCTCCTAAAATTTCCAATATAGGCAAAACTTTTGCTCTACCAATTACCAAACTAAACATTTTTTTAAATAACGAGTTTAACACACCTTTGGATCTATTAATTTCCATATTCTCTAGATTATACGATTTTACCATTCTTATGCCTTGAAGCATCTCAGTAAGCGTAGAAGTGACTGTCTCCATTTGTTCTTGAAGAGATGTTGCTATGATCTTTTGTTTTTTTCCAATCCTAACAATAGGCCTCAATGCTAATGGGTAAATCACTACAACTAATATTGATAAAAGCCAATCTAACCAAATTAGATAAAACAATAATGCTATAACTGTAAGAGCATCCCTAACTAAATTATTTATAGTTCTCTCAAAACCATCTCTAATTAAAATAACATCATTCATTATTCTAGACACATGATTGCCCGATGATAATTTATTTAATTCATCCAAGTCAGCAGTTATCAATTGCTTAGTTAGTATTTTTTGTATGTCTACCGAGATTGATAATGAGATTTTAGAAACTTGACGTATTTGGAAAAACATTGCAATACCTCTAATAATTGCAACAAAAGCAATAATAAAAGGAAAAATAATCCAGTTACTATTATCATCTAGCAAACCATCAAAAACCAATTGTATTAAGTAAGGATAGATTGAGGCAGTAACAGCAACAACAACCAATAATATAAAAGCCAAAATTATATCAATCTTATAATTGGATACAAAATCATTCCAAAATTCTATAATTAAACTTTTATTTTTTTTTGTTATCATTAGGTTTATGTTCATATCAATCCAATTACTATATCATTTATTTTAATCTATAATAATAATTATATGTATAGATAGTTATTTCGTTTTGTGTAAATTTAATTTAATACTCAATTTTAAATTTGTGCAGTAATTTGGATTTTTAAATGCGTATTTTAAAACGTTTTAGCAAGACTGGTACCGGACAAAAACTAATTGGTTTTATCTTTTATTTTATTACAAAATTGATTTCACATTCAATTAGATGGGAATATTTTGAGCAAAGCAAAAAATCAAAAATTTTTGATAATAAAAATAAATATATTTTTTGTTGCTGGCATAATAAGTTATTTTTAGGCCCTCATCTTTTGCCAAGAAATAGAGTGATTAATGCTCTTCAGTCTAGTCATTCTGATGGAATGATTACCTCTCTAGCATTTCAATATCTTGGAATGAATGTAATACTGGGCTCCTCAAAAAAAGGAGGAATGCAGGCATTCAGGAAAATGGTAAAATGTTTAAAATTAGGCGAAAGTATAGCGATTACACCAGATGGTCCTAAAGGACCTAAAGAAAAAGTAAAGGAAGGTATTATAAAACTAGCACAAATGACAAATACTCCTATTATCCCTTTGGTGTGGGCTACTAGAAAATATAAAATAATTAATTCTTGGGATAATTTTGTTTTACCATATCCATTTTCAAAAGGAATATATAGTTTTGGGAAACCAATTTATATAGAAAAAAAAATAAATATGAATAAATTTGAGCTTGAGAGACAAAATCTTGAAAATGAGATCAAAAGACTTACTAAAATATTAGAGAGGAAAATAAATTGAATTTCATAATGAATTTGGGAACTTACAATGACACTATCGACATATAATTTTTTATGGGGAATATTAAAATTGTTTTTGCCAAGTTATTTACTTAGACGTCAAAAAAAAGGAAAAGAAGATAAATATAGACTTAGTGAAAGGTATGGAATTTCAAAAAAATTCCGACCAGATGGTACCATTGTTTGGTTACATGGAACAAGTGTTGGTGAGTCTGTTGCAGCCTTAGCGCTCGCTAATTCAATGAAAAAAAATGGTTTTGGTAAAAATAAAAATGAGTTTTTTTTGTTAACAACTAACACTACTTCTGCTGGTAAATTAATAAAAGATAAAATAAAAAAAGGTTTACCTGCAATTCATCAATACCATCCTTATGATCATCCTAAATTTGTTTCAAAATTTTTAGATCAATGGAAACCTAATATGGCTGTTTTTATGGAATCAGATTTCTGGCCTAATCTAATATATTTAACTGCAAATTCTAATATTCCAACTATTTTAGCATCTTCACAAATGTCAGATAAATCTGCTCGTTTTTGGACAGGGTTAGGTTACTTTTTGGCAAAAAAAATTTTTAGTAAAGTTGATCATGTTTTAGCTGTTGATCCTAAACAAGAGGCTTTATTTAAGAAATTAGGAGCTAAAAATGTTAAAAGTTTAACAAGTCTTAAATCAATAGCTGAAAAACTTCCTATAGATCAAAATTATGTAATGCGCCTAAAAAAGAATATACATAGAAAAAAAATATTAATCGCTGCCTCAACTCATCCAGGAGAAGAAGAGTTAATGATTAAGTTAGCTGATCTCCTTAGAAAAAAATCTCGTGATAATATTTTAATTATAATCGCACCAAGACATATTAATCGAAGCCTAGGAATTCAAAATAGAATAAAAGCTGCTGGATTCGACATAAAATCAAGGAGCAAAGGTGAGTTTCCATCAAAAAATGATGTTTTTTATCTTTCAGATACAATGGGAGAAATGGGCTCATTAATGGAAATATCAGATTTAGTTTTTGTAGCTGGATCTATGGTGCCCGTTGGAGGTCACAGCCCATCTGAAGCATCTCAATTTGGCAAGCCAGTCATAATGGGACCACATTCTGAAAAATGTGACGCTCAGATTAAAGATCTTGTTTGGTCTGGAGGGGCTATACAAATAGAAAAAGGCCCTAAAATGAATGAGAATTTTCTTAATAATGTTGTTGAGTTACTTAGTAACTCAGAACGCTTAGAAGATATGGGAAGAAATAGTTTAATTGCCTCTGGTTATGCCCAACAACGTGCAGATGAAGCTAGTATAAATTTGATTGAACTATTAAAAACATACAAAAACATAAATGTTGCTTAAAATGTTTAGAACACCTGAATTTTGGTATAAAAAAAATATTATATCAAAATTACAAATTATACTTCTTTATCCATTTTCTATTTTTTGGGTTTTAATTGATGATTTTAAAAGATACTTCTCAAAAACTTATGAATCTAAATTAAAGGTAGTTTGCGTAGGCAATCTAACTGTTGGAGGAACAGGCAAAACCCCTTTTTCAATTTACACTTACAAACTTTTAAAAAATTTAGGTTATAATCCAGTTTTTTTAACCAGAGGTTATGGTGGTTTAAAAAAAGGACCAATAGAAGTTAATAATTCACACCATTTTCAAGATGTTGGGGATGAATCTATATTATTAAGCAAAGTTGGTACTACAATTGTTTCTAGAAACAGATCCTTAGGGGCTAAATTTATTGAAAAACATAAGGATAAATTCAATATAATAATAATGGATGATGGTTTACAAAATTATCAATTAAAACAAGATATAAAATTTCTACTAGTTGATAAAAAACTAAAGCTTGGCAATGGTTATTGTTTGCCTGCAGGACCTTTAAGACAGCCTATTGAACGTGGTTTTAATGATATTGACAAAATAATATTAACAGGAGAGAGTGACAAGAATGAAAAAGATTTATTTAAGTCTTTTAATATCCCAGTAATTAAATCAAACATTAAGACAACTAATCTACCAAAAATAAAAAAAGAAAAATTACTAGCTTTTTGTGGCCTAGCCAATCCTAATAAGTTTTTTGACACTCTCAAAAAGAATGGATATGAGATTTCATCCACAAGAAAATTTCCTGATCACTATGCTTACAAAAATAATGATATTAATAATTTAATATTTGATGCAAATGACCTAAACCTAAAACTCATTACTACTGAAAAGGATTATGTTAAAATTTCAGAAAATAAAGACCAAATACATTTTTTACCAATTGAATTGGAATTAAGTATAAAAGATAAATTAAATTTTGAGTTATTTCTGCAGGAAAAACTTAATGCCTGATCCCTTAAGTTTTAGAATTAAAAAGCAATTTGATAGGTACGTTCATGATCCAATAGCAGCAATAATAGCTATTCCATTATTTTTAATACTTAAGCTTTTACCACATAAATTTTCATCTTATTTATGTGGAACATTAATGTATTTAATTGCTCCACTTACTTCTTATAACAAACGTGTAAAAAAACATTTAAAAATTGTTTTCCCTAATAAGTCTAGAAAAGAGATAAATAAAATTACATCACAACATTGGTTTATGCTCGGACAAACAATTGGAGAGATGCCACATATTAATAATTTGATTAAATTAGGTAATTTGGAAACTGAAGGTTTAGAAAGAATTAAAAAAGGTCCTGCCATTCTTGTTGGAGCACATATGGGTAATTGGGAATTCCTTTTAAGAGTTGGAGATCTTGCAGGAAGACGAGCTGGGTATGTCTTTAGACCAATAAATAATTGGATATTAAATAAAATACAAATTTACAGAAATAAAGATGCTAATGCTGACTTTTATAGAAAAGGTCGTCTTGCAGCTATAGGCATGGCAGGCAAACTTAAAAAAGGTGGAGTTGTTGGACTAACAGGAGATCAACTTTTAAGAGAGGGTATTATGGTTCCTTTTTTTGGAATTGAAACACCAACACCTCAGGCAGCTGCAGTTATGGCTATAAAATGGAATGTGCCAATTTATATGGTAAGGGTGGAGCGTTATAAGGATTTAAAGTTCAAATTAAGTATTGAGGATAAACTTAAGTTTCCAAAAAACTTAGATAAAGACAAAGCTATATATGAAATTACTAGATTAATTTCTCAAAGGATTGAAGAATGGATAATAGACAGGCCAGAACAATGGCTTTGGGCACACAGACGGTGGGGCAAATAGAGTGGGGTTACTTTCTCTGGTAGTGTATCACTTTGCACGAGAGTGTGACCAGATATTTATATTAAATGTGCTAAACAGATGGAGCGTTATCCAAATAAAAAATTATAAATTACACACCAAACCAGTTATCATATTCTAAGTAAATAACTGTAACCGCTATAATTACGTATGCACAAAGATACCATTTAAAAATATAAGAATGTGGTTTACCGTCTTTTTTCAATTTTTTTCCTATTATTTTTTAAAATATATAGTTTAATCCCTTAAAAAAAAACCAAAAAATACCAAAAATTAGATGAAAAGCTAAAGATATGAAGATTGCTTTAAATAATTTATTGTTTCCATTATCCCACCAACTTGTAAAAAGATAAATTAACTTTTTAAATTTATTTTCTCCATCATTCCACCATTGGTCAAAATTATTTGTGATTTTTTTTGTCATCTCATTTAACTATAAAATTATATCCCATATTAGGGTTAGTTAATATTGAAGGAGATATATAAAAAAAAATATAGCCTTTTAACAAAATAAAAAAAATTGCTACAAATAGAAATAGCTTTAGTTCTTTTCTCATAGTAAAATTTAACACATTTAGTTTTTATATTAAATATTTTATATTATTTATTTATATTCATATAAATATAAATTTGATTAAATTAAAAGTTTACAATATTTTACAATTTGGTATGTCCCTCAGGCACATATTAAAAATACTTTTTTATGACATTTAGGTTGACTAAATCACATTAAATAGTTAGCTCTGATCGCATCTAATTTGGTTGTATCCAAACTTATTTATCTAGTTGTGCTGATCTAATTTCATCTGAAAACTTTATTTTAACATTAGCATTTTTGGGAGCCTCACTGCTAAGTTTAATTGGTTTACCTTTATTGTTCATTACAAGAGAAAACCCTCTTTCAAGAACTCTATTATAGCTTGACGCCTCGAGTAACTGCACTAAAGAATTTAATTTTGTTTCTTTACTTTTAATTATGTTTTCAAGAAAATTTTTAAATTTGGTCTCAAGAAGTTGTTGTTTTGAAACTAAATTACTTATCAAGATTTTGGGGGGTAATAAACATTGTGCAAATTGAGTAATTTTGTTTTTTTTCTCTACAAAAATATCTTTAAATAAATTTTCAAAATCTTTGTATGTAAAATCTAACTTTTGTGTTTTATTCTCAAAAATTTGATCTGGCTTACCTAACAACCTAATAAGGTAATTAATACGATCTTTATTAATATACAACTTATTATTAAAAGATGACTTAATCCTTAAATTTAATTCGTCAATTCTTGATATTAATTCAACTCTTACTGGAACTGCCTTTTCTGCAGCTGCTGTAGGCGTTGGAGCTCTTAAGTCGGATACAAAGTCAATCAATGTAGTATCAGTTTCGTGACCTACAGCAGATATTACTGGTATGGAACTTTTATATACTGATCTAACTACAATCTCCTCATTAAATGACCATAAATCTTCTAAGCTACCACCACCTCTAGCAACTATAAGCAAGTCAGGCTTTTTAATACTTGTTTTTTCTGTTAATTGATTAAATTTATCAATTGCATTTGAAATTTGGTGTGCTGAATCTTCACCTTGGACAGCAACTGGCCACAAATAAACATGAGAAGGAAATCGATCAGATAATCTGTGAAGGATATCTTTTATTACAGCACCTGATGGACTAGTAATAACACCTATGATTTTTGGAAGATAAGGTATTGGCTTTTTGAGTTCTTGATCAAACAATCCTTCTTTAAGAAGTTTTTTTCTTCTCTCTTCAAGCAATTTTAGAAGCGCACCTTCCCCTGCTACTTCCATACGTTCTACAATAATTTGATATTTAGATTGCCCTGCAAAAGTGGTTACTTTCCCAGTACAAATCACTTCCATACCCTCTTCTGGCTTTATTGATAACCTTGGTAAAGTATATTTCCAAATTATTGCGGCAATTGAACCCTCTGTATCTTTAAGGGTAAAATAAACATGTCCTGACCCTGGGAATGAAGGGCGAGAAATTTCACCCCTAATACGAACATAACTAAAGTTTGTTTCAACTAATTTTTTGATTACATGTGAAAATTCACTTACAGAATACACAAGATTATTTGTATTAGTATTCATAAGATTTCATTAAGATTTTTATTTATCATGAATTAATAGTATGGCATATTTCAGAAAATCTAAAGTCTTTTGGAGTAATATATTCATGAATATTTTAGTAGTAGGTGGAGGTGGTAGAGAACATGCTATTGCTGCAACTTTATCAAAGTCACCTTTAACAAAAAGACTAATTGTTGCTCCAGGAAATCCTGGGATTGAAATATTTGCTGAATGCTACCCAATAGCCGCTGACGATATACCTGGGCAATGCAAGTTGGCACAAGATGTTAAGGCAGATATTGTCTTTATAGGCCCCGAAATACCGTTAGTCCTGGGTTTAAAAGATGAATTATCAAAATTAGGAATAAGTGCTTTTGGGCCTTCAAAAAAAGCAGCTCAATTAGAGGGTTCAAAAACTTTTTCTAGAAATTTTTGTAAAAGACATAATATTCCACAACCAGAATTTAAATATTGTACCGATGTAGATACTGCAAAAAAGCAAATTGAGCTTTTAAATGGATATTGCGTTGTAAAAGCTGATGGTCTTGCCGCTGGGAAAGGCGTTGTTGTTTGTGACACAGTGGATCAAGCAATAATTGCATCAAGAGAAATGTTAGAAAAAAATAAGTTTGGTGATGCAGGAAATTCAATTTTAATAGAAGAAAGAATAAATGGTATTGAAGCAAGTGTTTTTGCAGTTTCAGACGGGCATAATGCGGTTTTAATTGGAACAGCTCAAGATCACAAAAGGGCCTATGATAATGATGAGGGACCAAATACTGGTGGCATGGGAGCTATTTCTCCTGCTCCTGCATTAAATCAAAATTTAAATAAAGAAATATTTAATAATATTATTTCACCTACAATTAATGGTATGAAACTAGAGGGACATCCTTATGAGGGGATTTTATATGCTGGAGTAATGATTACAGAAAAGGGACCCAAGGTAATTGAATTTAATTGCAGATTTGGAGATCCTGAGACACAAGTTGTGCTCCCACGTTTAAATACAGATTTGGTAAGTATTGTTCAAAAAACAATTAAGAAAAATCTTAAAAATATGACTATTGATTTAATTCCGCAAAATGCAATTACTATTGTAATAGCAAGTAAAGGATATCCTGATGAATTTGAAAAAGGAGTTTTATTACCATCGCTTAAAAATTTTAATGACAGAAATGAAATATCTGTGTTCCATTCAGGAACTTCCAAAGATAAAAATGAAAATCTTATTTCAAATGGCGGAAGAGTTTTATCAATAACATCTATTGGAGACAATGTTCAAGATTGCAGGAAAAAAGCATATGATGTTGTGGAAGCTATAAATTGGGAAAAAGGTTTTTATAGGAAAGATATTGGTAAACTTTAAAATTATCTTATTTCTTTAAAAAATTCTTTTATTAATTTTTCGGACTTTTTTGCAGAAAATCCTGAGTAAACTTCTAATTTGGCTTTAGATGTGTAATTTGTGAAAATTCTAACTCCATTATCAATAGCACCACCTTTTTTATCTTCTGCACCATAATATAAACGTCTTATTCTTGTTTTCTCAATAATACTTGCACACATTATGCAAGGTTCTAAAGTAACCCAGATATCATAATTGTTTAAATATCTTTTTCCTGTAATTTTAAGAGCTTTTTCTATCACTAGCTTTTCTGCGTGGCTTGTCGCATCATTTCTAGTTTCTACTAAGTTATGTGCCTTAGCTATAACTTTACCTTTTTTATCTACTATAATTGCACCAACAGGAACTTCTTGTTTATTTTTTGCTTTAATAGCTTCATTTATTGCTAGTTCCATATAATCAATTTGATGAACCAAATTCTTTGCCCGTATTATTAGTATTGTTGCTAATACTTATTAAAACCTATAATACAGAACTATGAAAATGTCTCATAAAAAAATATATTCCAAAAATATCTGAAACATGAAACCAGAAATTGAATCATCTAATACAAAGACCAATAGGATAGCAAAGGTAATAGCTAGATCAGGTTTATGTTCTAGAAGAGAAGCTGAACGTTTAATTATAAGCGGTAATGTAAAAGTTAATAATAAAATATTATTAGAATGTGGTGTAAATGTGACTTCCACAGATAAAATCGAGGTAAATAATCAGCCTTTACCAACAAAGATTGCAACTAAATTGTGGCTTTACAATAAACAAAGAGGATATTTAGTGACAAACAATGATCCAGAAGGTAGACCTACAATTTTTGATCATTTAAAGGAAAAATTAGATACTAGGTTTATTTCTGTTGGTCGTTTAGATATGGACTCAGAAGGTTTATTATTGCTTACTAATGACGGTGATTTAGCAAGAAAACTTGAATTACCATCGACTGGCTGGCTTCGAAAATACAAAGTTAGAGTCCATGGTTATGTAATTAAAAAAGATCTAGAATTACTTAAAAATGGGATCACTGTAGATGGCATTAGATATGGTAAATTAGATGCTAGACTAGATAAACAACAAGGTAGTAATGCTTGGCTCACTTTGGGTATAAGAGAAGGAAAAAACAGAGAAGTTAGAAAAGTTATGAGCCATCTTGGATATAATGTTAATCGTTTAATAAGAATATCCTTTGGGCCATTTCAAATTAAAAATCTTGCTTCTGGAGAGATAGAAGAAGTAAAAAACAAAATCCTTAAAGATCAATTAGGGTTTTCAAAGCCTAAGAATAAAAATAAAAAATAGTTTTCAAAATTAAGAATATGTTATGAGAGTAATAGGTGGTAAATATAAAGGTTTAAAGCTTCTACCGCCAGATGGCACTAAAATTAGACCAACATCTGATAGATTCAAAGAATCTCTTTTTGCAATTATTTCATCAAATAAATATAAGATAAATATTGATAGTTGTAACGTGCTTGATATTTGTAGTGGAACTGGATCATTAGGGATTGAATCCCTCTCTAGGGGAGCTATTTCAGTTTATTTTATAGATAAAGATCATAGATCTATAAATTTAATTTATAAAAATATTTCAAAATTAAACATTGATAAAAAATTTGAAAATAAAATTAAGATTATTAAAGATGATGCAACAAAAGCGCTTAAAAATATAGGTAAAATTTTTCAAATAGTTTTAATAGATCCACCATACAATACAAATATAACTGAGAAATGTTTATTTAAATTAAAAGAATTAAATTTAATAAATCAAGATAGTTATATTTTTGCTGAGAGTAGTAAAGCAGAAGACTTCAATTATGATGGTTATCAGATTGTGGATATAAAATTGTACGGAAATTCAAAATTAACTATCCTAAGGTTGTTAAATTCAAGTTCTATTGAATAGTCTCTCAATATCCTTGAGTGATAGACTAATAGAGGTAGGTCTTCCATGATTACATTGTCCTGAATTTGGTGTTTTTTCCATTTCTCTTAGTAATTGGTTCATTTCAAATTCATTTAAATTACGTCCTGATCTCACTGATCTATGACATGCAATATTACCTAATATAAGATCAATTTTTGCAAGATAAGATGATGGAAGTCCAGTTTCTGACAAATCATCCCCTAAATCAATAATAATTTGTTTAATATCAGCATCTCCTAACAAAGCTGGAATTTCTCTCACAACAACAGCACCCTCACCGAAAAGTTCTATAACAAAACCTATATCTGCTAACAACTTAATATTTTCTTTTATAATTTCCAGTGGAACTGGCTCAAGATTTATAACTTCAGGAAGTAACAAAATTTGTTTTTCTATTGATTTATTCTGTCTTGCAAATTTCATTTTTTCTAACGTTAATCTTTCATGTGCAGCATGTTGGTCAATTATCACAATTCCATTAGAATTTTGAGATATGATATAATTTTTATTAAATTGCCCTAGTGCAGCACCTAAGGGGAAACTCTCATTCTCTCTAGAATGCAATGAGTCATTTTTAAACTCATCTTGTTTTAAAGCTTTTTTTAGAGGTTTAACTTCGATATTATTAAAAAATGATTGCTTTTGGTTTTGATTATTATTAGACCCATAAACTTTACTAGGGTTCACATTTTCATTCATAGTGAATTTTTCAATTGCTTCTTTAGAAATTTCACTTGTCGTTTGAAAAAAACTAGAATTCAACTCCCGGCTTATTGAACCTACTAATAAACTCCTAATTAAAGCACTATCTTGAAATCTTACCTCTGTTTTCCCAGGGTGAACATTAACGTCAATAAAATCAGTTGGAACGTCAATAAACAAACAAAAAACCGGAAATCTTCCCTTTGGAATTGTGTCTCTATAAGCTGATCTTATTGCACCTGAAAGATTTCTATCTTGTATAGATCTTCCGTTTATGAATAAATGTTGTTGGCTATAATTTGATTTATTTAATGTTGGAAGACCTATAAATCCATGAATTTTTGCAAATTTTGTATCTGTTATTTGTTTTGAATTTTCAATTTTTATAGCTTCATTAGAAAAACTTGTCCCCATTAAGTTTCTAATCCTATTTAAATACAACCCATCTGATTTATTTTCAGGTTTAATGTTTAGTAATTCACGTCCGTCAGCTTTAAAACTAAAACCAACAGCTGGATTTACTAGAGCCATCTTTAGCATGAGCTGATGACAATAGCTTTTCTCAACTTGAGAAGATTTTAAAAATTTCAACCTTGCAGGGGTAGCTAAAAAAAGTTTTTTTATAGACACCCTTGTTCCTATTTCTAGTGAGGATGGGTAAACCTCCTTAAAATTTCCTGCAATAATATCTAGTGACCAGGCTTGATTTGAGTCAATATATTTTGACTGCAGGTTTAATTCACTTACTGCAGCAATTGAGGGAAGTGCTTCCCCTCTAAAACCTAAATATTCAATCTTATTAAGAGTGTTGTCAGGCAATTTTGATGTTGCGTGCCTCTCAATGGCTAAGGGAATATGGTCTTTCTGAATCCCAATACCATTGTCAGTTACCGAAATTAGATTTTTTCCACCATTTTCTAAAATAACATCTATTTGGTTAGCGTTTGCATCTAAGGAATTTTCAATTAATTCTTTTAAAGCAGATGAAGGTCTTTCTACAACTTCTCCAGCTGCTATCTGATTAATAAGATTTTGTGGCAGCCTTCTTATTTCCATGCGTTATACCTAATTATTTTATTAGTAAAGGCTTTCCTGAGTTTATATCAATCGCTGGAGAAGGATTTGAATTAATATTTTTTTTTGATAACTTATTTTTTTTAATTCTTATAGCTTCTTTTTTTGGATCAATTACTACACCTGTTTTAGGTATGTTTCCAAATAAGATGTCTATTCCTCTTCTTTCGCCTAAAGAAATACCAAGAGTTTCTTCGTCAACTAATTTTCTTATATCTTGTGGAAAATTTTTTGTATCAAATAATTCACTAAAACTGTTAGCATCTTTTTTATCTTTAATATTAATTTCTTCATTTAGATTAAAATTATCATTAGTTTTCTCCAGATCATTATTTTTAAGAACCTTAGGGTCTATATCGTAACCTGGAGGAATTATAAGAGAAGGTGTTACTGCTACAGAAAATTCATCAGGTACAACTACTTCTTTGCCAACAGCTTTTCTAAAATCTGAGCAACTTGATAACATTCCTGTGGATATCAAAAAAATAAATATTAAAAGAAATTTAATTTTCATAGTAAGTTCTCTCAATAGTAAAAAATTGATTATAAAGAAACAAAATTGCACCTATAAAAATTACTGTATCAGCAAGATTAAATGCTGGCCAGTGTAAATCTTCAATGTGAAGATCTATGAAATCTACTACCTTTCCATAAATAATTCTATCAATCGCGTTACCAATTGCCCCACTCGCGATAAAAATAAATCCGAGGGATGAATATCTAGGCAATTTAAATGAAGAGTAAATTAACCAACTACTCACTATAAAAGCAAAAATAGTGAAACCATATCGACCTATTTCACCAGAATCTTGAAAAAAACCAAAAGAAATTCCACTATTCCATACTGGTGTCATTGATAAAAAAGATGTCAGTTTAATAGACTGATATTTAATAAATAGATTTTCGATTGCCCATAATTTTGATACATAGTCAAAATATATAAAAACCAAAAAAATCAAAATAAGATTAAAAATTCCAAAGTTTTTTTTCATTTAATTAAATTAAGCACTTTTGCACACCTGTTACAAATTTCAATTTTATCTTTTACTTCTGAAACTATCTTCCAGCATCTCATACATTTTCCTCCAGGTGCCAAATCTACCTTTACCTTAATTTTTGTTTCAGATAAATTTTTATTTAAATCCATTTGAACATCTGAACAAATAAAAATCTCTGGCAGATTTAAGTCTTGGAGCACATTATAAGAATCTTCATTTGCTTCTATTAAAACCTTGGCTTGAAGACTAGAGCCTAACACTCCTTCTTTTCTTTTCTCTTCAATAGATGATGTAACTACTGATCTTAATTCTCTAACTTCAGACCATTTTTTACCAATTTGAGAGTTTTTCCATTCTTTTTTAGCTTGAAAATAAGTTTGCAAATGGACTGAATTTTCTTGATCTCCATATCTACTTTGCCACGCCTCTTCCGCAGTAAAGCAAATAATTGGAGCTAGCCACGTAGTTAACGATTGAAATAAAATATCCATGACGGTTCTACAAGATTTTCTCTCAGCACTACTTGGATTTTCGCAGTACAAAGTATCTTTTCTTATATCAAAGTAAAAAGCTGACAAATCAATAGTACAAAAATTATGAATATCTAGGTAAATATCATGAAGGTTAAACTTTTCTGTGTTCTCTTTTATTTTTTCACTTAGTTCAGAAACCCTATGGAGAACCCATTGTTCTAATTCAGGCATTTCAGTGTAATTTATTTTTTCATTTTCACTAAAGTCATTCAATGCACCTAGTAAATATCTAAGGGTATTTCTAAGTCTTCTGTAATGATCAGAGTGTCTTATTAAAATTTCTTTTCCAATTCTAAGATCATCATAGTAATCAGAGCCTACCACCCATAAACGAAGAATATCGGCGCCAAACTCATTAATTACTTTTTGGGGTGCGGTAATATTGCCAAGAGATTTTGACATCTTCCTACCTTGTTGGTCTAATACAAAACCATGAGTTAAAACTGCATCATACGGAGCACGCCCCCTTGTCCCACAACTTTCTAGTAAAGAAGAGTGAAACCATCCCCTATGTTGATCTGTTCCTTCAAGATACAACGAAGCAGGCCAGAATAAATCATCCCTCATATCTAATACAAATGAATGAGTGGAGCCAGAGTCAAACCAAACATCTGCAATATCTGTTACTGCTTCATAATCGTCTGGATTATATTTTGAACCTAGAAAAAAGGTAGAAGGTTTTTCAAACCAAGCATCTGCTCCATCAGTTTTAAAAGCTTCAACGATTCTGTCTATTACTTCTTGATCTCTAAGAGGCTCTTGAGTTTTTTTATTTACAAAAATTGCAAGAGGTACGCCCCATGCTCTTTGCCGAGATATACACCAGTCAGGCCTTTCTTCTATCATTTTAGTTAAACGATTTTGACCCTGAGGAGGATAAAAAGTTGTTTGTGACAAGGCTTTTAGAGAAGTATCTCTCAAGTTATTAGTTGTCATCGAAATGAACCATTGAGGTGTTGTTCTAAAAACAAGAGGTGCTTTTGATCTCCAACTATGTGGATATGAATGATTTAATTTTCCTCGTCCTATCAAGGCATTATGTTCAGACA
>CACBMD010000004.1 GCA_902539895.1 uncultured SAR116 cluster alpha proteobacterium | reverse complement strand
TAACAGTTAAACTTAATGAAAATGACAATGTTGCTACAGCATTAAGAGAAATAAATGCTGGTGAAATAACTCAAAATCTTTCGAGTAAAAACATTATTCCGAAAGGTCATAAAATAGCCTTAAGAAAAATAGTAAAGGGTGAGAAAATAATTAAGTATGACCAATTGATAGGTATTGCTAGCAAAGATATTTTACCAGGTGAACATGTACATGTTGAAAATACAAATTTTCAATCAACAGATCATGATTATGAGTTTTCAACATCTGTTAAATTACCCAACATGATTGAACCTGAAAAAAGAGCTACTTTCAGAGGATATAAAAGACAAAACGGAAAGGTTGGGACAAGAAATTATATTGGCATACTTACTTCTGTAAATTGTTCTGCAACAGCTGCAAAAAATATTGCAGAAGCATTTAATGAAGAAAAATTATCTAAATTCCCAAATGTTGATGGAGTAGTTTCATTTACTCATGGCACAGGATGTGGAATGGCAGATTCAGGAGACGGTTTTGACGCTCTTCAAAGAGTCCTTTTAGGATATATTCAACATCCAAATTTAGCTGGTATATTACTAATTGGATTAGGATGTGAGGCAAATCAAATCAAGTTTTTAACGGATGCTTTCAACTTAAACGAAAGTCCATTTTTTAAAACTATGACCTTACAAGACATGGGAGGTCTTAGAAAAACAATTAAAGCTGGAATAAACTGTATTGATGATATGCTACCTGAAGTTAATTCCATTGAGCGATCTGATCAATCTGTAGAACATTTAAGTGTTGCTCTTCAATGTGGAGGATCCGATGCATGGTCTGGGATAACCTCAAACCCTTCACTTGGTCATGCTGCAGATTTAATTGTAAAAAATGGTGGCACTGCAATTTTGGCAGAAACACCAGAAATTTATGGTGCAGAACACATGCTAACAAGAAGAGCCATTTCTCCTGAAGTAGGCAAAAAACTTGTTGATAGAATTCTATGGTGGGAAGATTATGTAACAAGAAATAAGGGAAGTTTAAATAATAATCCTTCCCCAGGTAACAAAGCAGGTGGATTAACTACAATACTAGAAAAGTCTCTAGGTGCAGCTGCAAAAGGAGGAACCACACCTTTAAATGATGTTCTACTATATGCACAGCAAGCAGAGAAAAAGGGTTTTTTATTTATGGATAGCCCTGGATATGATCCAGCATCAGTAACGGGTCAAATTGCTAGTGGTTGTAATGTTGTAACTTTTACTACAGGAAGAGGTTCATGTTTTGGGTGTAAACCCTCACCTTCAATTAAAATAGCTACGAACACCGAAATGTATAAAAATATGATTGAGGACATGGATGTAAATGCTGGAAAAGTAATTTCAGATAACAAAAGCATTGAGGATGTTGGACAAGAAATATTTGATTTGATTGTTCGGGTGGCATCTGGTGAAAAATCAAAATCTGAAACACAAGGCCTTGGAGACTTGGAGTTTGTTCCTTGGCAAATTGGAGCAACTATGTAGGAAGTTTTTATGATTAATTTAGACGGCAAGACTGCTCTTTTAACTGCATCGGGACAAGGTATTGGCAAAGCAACAGCTGAGGCTTTTGTAAAAGCTGGTGCTTATGTTATTGCAACAGACATCAACGAAGAAAGTTTAGACAATTTAAAAAAAACTGTGCATGAAACTCATAAACTTGATGTTACAAATCAAAATGCAATTAGAGATTTAATGAAACTAATTAAAGAACCTAACGTACTATTTAATTGCGCAGGTATAGTTCATAATGGAACAATTTTAGAATCTACAGACGATGACTGGGATCTGGCTTTTAATCTAAATAGTAAAGCCATGTACCACATGATAAAAGAAGTCTTACCAATAATGATCAAAAATGGTGGAGGATCAATTGTTAATATTGCCTCTGTAGCATCCTCAACAAAAGGTATAATTAATAGGTTTATCTACACTGCATCTAAAGCTGCTGTACTAGGTATAACAAAATCAGTTGCAGCAGACTATATTGCAGCTGGAATAAGGTGTAATGCCATTTGCCCTGGCACAATTCAAAGTCCATCTTTAGAGGAAAGACTTTCAAACTTGGGAGATTATGAATTAGCCAAGAAACAATTTGTTGCAAGGCAACCAATGGGAAGATTTGGTGAGGCAGAAGAAGTCGCTAATCTTGCAGTTTATCTAGCTAGTGATGCATCAGCTTTTACCACAGGTCAATTCCATATAATTGATGGTGGAATATGTATGTAATAAATCAACAATAAAATTTTTAATTATATTTATTAGAGAAAGGAAGTAAAATGAAGTTATTACGCTACGGAGAAATTGGGAAAGAAAAGCCTGGTATTCTTGACCAGAATGGTAAAATAAGAGATTTATCTAATCATATTACGGATATCAATGGAGACAATATTAGTGAAGAGGGCTTAAATAAAATTTCTATGATTGATGTTTCATCTTTGCAAATTATTCCTGAAAATACAAGATTGGGAGCATGTATTGGTAATATTGGAAAATTTCTTTGTATTGGGTTAAATTATTCGGATCACGCTGCAGAAACTGGAATGCCTGTACCAAGTGAACCAATATTATTTTCAAAAGCAACATCTGCTGTAGTAGGTCCAAATGACAATGTTGAAATACCAAGAAATTCTAATGAAACTGACTGGGAAGTTGAACTTGGTATTATAATTGGAAAAAAAGCTAAATATATTAATGAAGAAGATGCAGAAGAACATATCGCTGGATATTGTGTAGTTAATGATGTTTCCGAAAGAGAATTTCAACTAAAAAAAGAAGGACAGTGGACTAAAGGGAAATCTTGTGACACTTTTGGGCCAACTGGACCCTATTTAGTTACTAAAGATGAAGTGTCTGACGTTCAGAACCTAAAAATGTATCTAGATGTTAATGGTAAAAGAATGCAAGATGGTTCTACAAAAACCATGATATTCTCTGCAAAATACATTGTATATTATTTATCACAATTTATGAGTTTAAATCCTGGCGATATTATTGCTACGGGTACTCCACCTGGAGTTGGTGGTGGAATGAAACCACCTGTTTTTTTAAGGGCGGGCGATAAAATGAAGTTGGGTATAGAAGGTTTGGGTGAACAAAATCAAACATGTTTCCAAGGTTAATTGGATTTTAACTTAGAACTTTTCGTATAAAGCTTAATTAATTTTGAACCTTAACTATGCAGGAAGTTTCAGTTTTTTGATTAATGTCAAAAATTGATCTTCCTGTATGATTGAGGTGTTTTCCATATGTATGTATAGAAAGAGCTATCTCACGACCATTATTCCATACACTATGTATGTCTTCAGGCAAACAACAAGTAGCATCTCCTGCGTATATAGTCTCTTCATTTGTTTTTACTAAATCCGCAAAACCGTCTATAGTTCCATCATCTATTCTTTTGTAACTAGTTTCATGTTCTTGTCCTTGAATACCAGCAACAACAGCCCATGTTTTGTGATTATGTGGCGCAAGTCCTTCTCCAGGAGCCCACGCAATTGCAAAAACAGCTAAACTATGATCTTTTTCTTCGTGCAGTAAATGCAATCCAAATCCCTGTTCTTTATCTACATTAAAATATTCTGGCTTAACCCAACTTTTGTTTGCTGCTATTTTTTTTGATAATGGTTTTATTCTATCGATTATCTTTCCCTCGTCAGTCTCTTCTTTTACAACTAAACGAATATCAGTTACATAATCCTCAATTGAATATTCAATCATTGCTTCCCCCAAGTTTATAAAAACACATAAAACTAATTCCTAAATATAATGATAGACAAATCGAAATATTTTACAAAAAATTTATTTATTATTGATTTAGAACTAACAGGAAATTATTTTGACAAACTACTTGCTAATAAAGCTCTTTTTGTAATTTCTTTGTAATCTCTGCTTTCAGGTGGAATTATCCAACTACCGCCTACACATATTACATTCTTTTGACTAAGCCATTCATGAGCATTATTTTGGTTAATACCACCTGTTGGGCAAAACAAAATTTCAGGAAATGGCCCACTTAAAGATTTAAGATATTCAAGACCACCTGCGGCTTGTGCTGGAAAAAATTTAAAAAATTTATAATCTAAATTCATTAAATTCATAATATCACTAGAATTTGAAACTCCCGGCAGGAATGGAAATTCTTTTTCTAGTGCGTGTGTTGCAAGGGAAATTGTAGATCCAGGACTAACAGCAAATTTCGCTCCAGCATCTTTTACAGAATTTAAATCTTCATTGCTTAAAACTGTACCTGCTCCAATTTTCAAAGAAGGAAATTTTTTAGACACAATCTCTATTGCTTTTAGGGCACAATCCGTTCTTAAAGTGATTTCAACTACCTTGAGATTTCCGTTTATTAGAGCCTCAAATAAATATTCAACATTATCAATATTATTGATTGTCAATACAGGCATAACAGGAGACATTGAAAGAGTAGATTTAATATAATTATGCATCAATTTATCAAAAATTTATTTTTTATTTTTACTTTCTATTTTAATATGTTGTTATTCAAAATTCTTCAATCAATAAATTAATAAAGAGGGTTTTATGAAAATATTAATAATGGGTGGAGCTGGGATGATTGGGCAAAAACTGCTTAATCTCTTATTAAAAAAAGAAAAATTAAATAATCAAAAAATCAGTGAAATCACATTGTTTGATATCATAGAAGCCTCCTATCCTAATAATACTAATATTCCAATACAATCAAAGTCAGGTGATATTTCAGATATAGATGTCAGTAAAAATCTTATTTTATCTAAGCCAGATATAATTTTTCATTTGGCTGCTATAGTTTCAGGACAAGCTGAACAGGAATTTGATTTAGGTTGGGATATAAATGCTAAAGGAAGCTGGGGTTTATTTGAAGCAATAAGACATCAAGGAGAAAATTATTGCCCAAGATTAGTTTTTACAAGCTCAATAGCAGTTTTTGGCGCCCCATTCCCAGATAAGATACCCGATGATTTTTTTACAACTCCTCTTACATCTTATGGAGCCCAAAAAGCTATATCTGAGTTATTGTTAGCTGATTACTCAAGAAAGAAAATGATTGATGGTGTATCAATAAGATTACCAACTATTTGTGTAAGACCTGGCAAACCTAATCTTGCAGCTTCAGGTTTCTTTTCTGGAATTATACGTGAGCCTTTAAATGGTCAAGAAGCAATTCTCCCCGTTAATCCTAATGTAAGACATTGGCATGCAACACCAAGAGCTGCTGCAGGTTTTCTAGTTCATGCTGCAGAAATTGATACATCAAAATTAAATAATAGAATAACATTAAACATGCCTGGTTTATCTGTAACCGTTCAAGAACAAATAGACGCATTAGAGAGAGTTGCTGGCAGTGATGTTGTAAAACTTATTAAACATCAACCTGACCCAACAATACAAAAAATAGTAAGTGGATGGGCAAGAAATTTTGATACAAAAAGATCCATTGAACTGGGTTTCAAAGCAGAAACAAATTTTGATGAAATTATCAAAACTTATATTGAAGACGATTTAAAAAAATAATCTTATTTATATACATAATACTGGCAAATGAATATGTGGCAATTTTGGATAGATAGAGGTGGTACATTCACCGATATAGTAGCAAAAAAACCTGATGGCAAAATAATAATTGATAAGCTTTTATCTGAAAACTCTGAAGCTTACAAAGATGCTGCAGTTGAAGGTATAAGAAGAATTCTTGAGCTCAAAAAAGATGACAAAATTCCTACAGATATTATTTCTTCAGTGAAAATGGGTACAACTGTTGCAACTAATGCATTACTTGAAAGAAAAGGTGATAGAACTCTACTGCTTATTACAAAAGGCTTTGGAGACTTATTAAGAATTGGTTATCAAAATAGACCACTATTATTTGATCTAAATATCAAATTACCAGAGTTGTTATACGAAAGAGTAGTAGAAGTATCAGAAAGATTAAACGAGAAAGGCGATGTAGTTACTGAATTAAATGAGGAAGAAGTACGAAATTCACTAATCAAAGCAAAATCAGATGGTATAAATAGTGTAGCTATTGCTTTTATGCATTCATATATAAATCCTGATCATGAAAATAAAATTGAAAAAATTGCAAAAGAAGAAAATTTTAATCAAATTTCAGTAAGTCATAAAGTATCTCCACTAATTAAATTAGTTGGTAGAGGTGATACCACTGTAGTTGATGCTTATTTATCTCCAATTCTTAGACGGTACGTAAATCAAGTTTCAGAAGAACTTAAAGATACTAAATCTACTCAATTAATGTTTATGCAATCCAATGGAGGCCTGACAGACGCAAATCTTTTCCAGGGTAAAGATGCTTTATTATCTGGCCCAGCTGGAGGAGTTGTGAGTATGACACAAACCGGAAAGCAAGCGGGATTTAATAAATTAATTGGATTTGATATGGGTGGAACCTCTACAGATGTATGCCATTTTGCTGGTGAGTTTGAAAGATCGTTTGAAACAGAATTAGCAGGTGTAAGAATTAGAGCTCCTATGATGCAGATTAATACTGTGGCAGCAGGTGGTGGCTCAATTCTTTCCTATAAAGATGGTAGATTTCAAGTTGGCCCGGAGAGCGCTGGAGCAATTCCTGGCCCAGCATCATATGGTAGAGGTGGACCTTTAACTGTAACTGATTGCAACGTCTTATTAGGTAAATTAAATCCAGGTTTTTTCCCAAAAGTTTTTGGGAAAACTGGCGATCAACCTCTAAATTTAGAAATTGTAAAGAAAAAGTTTTTGGATTTGTCAGATATAATTTCTAAAGAAAAAAATGAGCCTATGATGGATATCTTTAAAATGGCTGAAGGTTTTTTAAAAATAGCTGTGGAGAACATGGCTAATGCAATAAAAAAAATATCGATTCAAAAAGGTTATGATGTAACAAATTATATGTTGAATTGTTTTGGAGGTGCAGGCGGGCAACATGCATGTAATGTTGCTGATTCTCTTGGTATTTCAAATGTTATGATACATCCATATGCTGGAGTTTTATCAGCCTACGGAATGGGCCTTGCTGAAATTAGAAGCATTAGGGAAGGTCATTTTGAAAAAAATATCACAAATATTTTAGACGCTGAAAAATTAATTGAAATCTTATCTTCACAAGCAAAAAAAGATCTAAATGATCAAGATATTTCTGATACTTCAATTATTCTCTTAAAAAATGCTTTTTTGCATTATAAAGGTTCACATCAAAATTTAGAAATCAAATTTGATACACCTGAAAATATGAGAAAATCTTTTGAACAAGAACATAAAAAACGCTTTGGTTTTTTTGTTGAAGATAGAGAAATATTTATTGAAATGCTAACTGTTGAAGCAGTAGGTAAAAAAACAGAAAACTATAATTTTTTAAATCCTAACACTTCAACTACAAAGGCAAATCCTATTGCATTCAAAAAAATCTATGTAAATGGCTCAGAAATTAATACACCAATCTATAAAAGGGATGAATTAATAATTGGACAGAATATTTCAGGTCCAGCTATCATTGTAGAAGCAACAGGTACTAACATAATTGACGCTGGTTGGTCTGGAACATTAGACAAGCATTATAATTTAATCTTATCTAGAGTAGAAGAAAAGAAACTTCAAAAAGGAATAGGAACATCTGTAGATGTTGTAATGCTTGAAGTATTTAACAATCTTTTTATGAATATTGCTGAACAAATGGGCGCAACGTTAGCAAACACTGCTTATTCAGTGAATATAAAAGAAAGATTAGATTTTTCATGTGCTCTTTTTAATAATGAAGGGTCTCTAGTTGCCAATGCCCCTCATGTTCCAGTTCATTTAGGATCTATGTCAGAGGCAATAAAAACAGTAGTTAGATTAAACAAAGATAATATTTATCCAGATGATGTTTTTGTGCTCAACGCACCATTTAATGGTGGAACACATCTTCCAGATGTAACGGTGATAACTCCAGTTTTTGATAAAAATGGAAAAGAAATTATATTTTTTGTTGCCTCTCGTGGCCATCATGCCGACATAGGAGGTAAAACACCAGGTTCTGGTCCACCAGACTCAAAGCATATTGAAGAAGAAGGTGTCTTGATTGATAATTTTAAGTTGTTTGATAAAGGTATATTTCGTGAGCAAGAAATGAGAAAAATCTTATCGTCAGGTAAGTATCCATGTCGAAATATTGAACATAATATGGCAGATCTTGCAGCTCAAGTTGCAGCAAATAAAACAGGCATTAATGAAATTAATTCAATGATTGACCAATTTGGTATTGAAACTGTGCATGCCTACATGAACCATGTACAAGATAATGCAGAAGAAAGTATACGAAATGCCATAGTTAATTTAAAACAAGGTGAATATGAGTATGAACTTGATAATGGTGAGTTTATAAGAGTTAATGTAAAAATTGATAAAGAAAATCGTGAGGCTATTATTGATTTTACAGGCACAGCTCCAAAAAATCCTTTTAATTATAATGCCCCAATGGCAGTATGTTATGCTGTAATATTATATGTGTTTAGAACATTAGTTGGAAATAATATTCCACTTAATGAAGGATGTTTTAAACCAATTAAAATTATTATACCAAATAATTCAATGATAAATGCAAAGTATCCTTCTGCAGTGATAGCAGGCAATACAGAAGTGAGCCAATTGACATGTAACGCGTTATTTGGAGCACTTGGAGTGATTGCTGGCAGCCAAGCAACAATGAATAATTTTATCTGGGGGAATGAAAAAATACAAAATTATGAAACTATCTGCGGAGGAACTGGTGCTGGTCCCAATTTTCATGGCACATCAGCTATTCAAACTCATATGACCAATACCAGAAGCACTGATCCAGAAGTATTAGAAACTCGTTTTCCAGTAAGACTTGAAGAATTTTCAATAAGAAAAAATTCAGGTGGTAAGGGTAAATTCAATGGAGGTGACGGCGTTACCAGAAAATTAAGATTTTTAGAGCCTATGACTGTTACAACATTGTGTTCACATCGAAAAATAAAGCCATTTGGTTTAAATGGAGGTGGTCCTGGAGACTGTGGTAAAGAATGGCTTGAAAAAGCAGATGGAAGTATACTTAGTCTTTCTGGTAACGATAGTTGTCAAGTAAAAATTAATGATCTTTTTGTTATGGAAACACCAGGTGGTGGTGCATTTGGAAAAAAATAATTTAAATTATACACCCTCTATAAATTCTAATAATTTTTTTCTTATATCTTCACTTTGTATATGAAATCTATCAACAGCTTGGGTCCAGTCGGTTTTTTTAAAATCACTCTTTAAAACTTTATATTCTTTACTCATTTCTAAATCTTGTTTTAGTTGCGACCTAGAATATAGAATTAACGCAATAGATCTAGGGTCCATAACACTAATATCAAAACTTAATTCAATTACTTTGTTATAATCCTCAGCAAAAAAATAACCAAGAATTAAGTCTTTTACTCTGTTATCTGATGATGACTGACCTTGCGGAATAGGGTCAAGCTCATATGCTTTATTAAGTAATTCTAAACCTTTATCAACCTTTCCTGTTCTTACTAAAACTTCACCATATCCGGATAGCACTCTTGGATCGTTTGGAACCATATTGAATGCCTTTCTTCCATGATCTTCAGCTAAAACATAATCATGATTACTTAAGTAAACTGCGGATAACATTCTATGACATTCAAAATCATTCTCATTTAATTCTAGAGCTTTATCTATATTTTCTTTAGCTTCTGCAAAAATTTCTTCAGTATTTTGATCTGAAAAACCCCTAAACATTGCTTGGCCCAAAGTACAACATTTCCAAGCATATGCCTGAGCATTATTAGCATCTGCTTCTATGGCTTTATCGAAGTTTTTTAATGCTTCCTGACAAGCTTCTTTTGTAAATTTATGATGATTTTCTTTGCCTCTTAATAAATACTCATATGAACTTATATTTTCAGTGGGTTTCCTTTTTGATCTTTGCAACGAACTAATTTCAATCTCTCCTAGTAGAGCTATTGAAATTTTTCTAACTATTTCGTCCTGTAAATCAAAAATATCTTCAAGAACCCTATCATATTTGTTACTCCAGATAATACTTTCATCTTTCGCATCACTTAATTCGATACTTATTCTTACTCTTTTACCAGAAGCACGGATACCTCCTGTTACAATAAAATCTAAATCGAATTTCTTTGAAAATTCTTTTACGTCTTGATTTTCTTCTTTGAAATTTACGGTTGTTTGTCTTGAAAGTATTTCGAATTCACGCATCATAGAAAATTCTGTAATTAAATCCTCAACAATGCCATCTACTAAGAAACCACTATCCTCATCTTTACTGGTATTCGCAAAAGGTAAAATTGCAAATTTTGGTTTTTTATTAAGATTTTTTTTTGAGATATTTTTTATTTTACTTTTTCCATCACCAAGTAAAGAAAAAACTTCGAAATTATTTGAAATATTTTTCAACTCAATTTTACCTAGGGGATAAATAGTCTCATCAATTTTATTATAAATTTGCTGCCTAACTACATCTGAAATTAGAATTTCTCCAACTGGCGATTGACTTTCGAGACGAGCAGCTATATTGACACCATTTCCATAAATGTTATCACCTTCAATTATGATATCGTCTAAATGAACTCCTACTCTCCACGATAATTTGGGGTTTATATCCTCTATCAAATTTCTACCTTTTATGGATTTCTGAAATTCGACAGCCGCTTTTGTTGCTCCCACGGGACTATCAAATTCAGCTATTATTGAGTCGCCAGCTGTATGAAAAATTCTTCCAGAAAATTTCTTTATAATTGGATCAATGATATCTCTACATTCTTTTAAACTGCTTAGTGTTTTTTCTTCTTGGGATTCCATATGCTTACTGAAATCAACACAGTCAGTTGCTAATATCGTTGCTAATCTTCTTTTAACTTCAGACATAAAACCTTACTAAATTATAATTTAATCTCATTTCGTGAATAATAATTAATATGACACTCATCTATTATGTTACGATTTTTTTTTAACATTTGAAGCAAAATTTTGTGAGTAACGAAAATAAAATTAATAGTCCATTAATCTGCTTAAAAACTGGATCAAAAGCAAAAATAATTAGTTATTTTGATAAAGAGGAAGTTTCTTATGTCAAAATAAACATGGAAATAAAATTCGAAGATACGAAATTTCAAGTGCTAAAAACAATTCCGGTTATTGACATTGAAGATTATTTTCGTTTTAACAAACATAAAATTTATGTTTAAAAAAAAGCTTGGATACCAGTTTGCGCTCGACCAAGGATTAATGCGTGAACATCATGAGTACCTTCATAGGTATTAACAGTCTCCAAATTCATCAAATGTCGCATAACCTGATATTCAGCATGAATACCGTTTCCACCATGCATATCTCTTGAAAGTCTAGCAATTTCAAGAGCTTTTCCACAGTTGTTTCTTTTAATGAGTGAAATGGCTTCCGGTGCTAAATTGCCTTGATCAAATAACCTGCCAACTTGAAGTGCAGCACTTAAACCTAGAGTTATTTCTGTTTGCATATCTGCTAATTTTTTTTGTATCAACTGTGTGGCTGCTAATGGCTTACCAAATTGTTTTCTATCTAAAGTGTATTGACGAGCTCTATGCCAGCAATCTTCTGCAGCACCCATAACACCCCATGCGATACCGTATCTTGCTCTGTTCAAACAACCAAAAGGACCTTTTAAACCAGTAACATTCGGCATAAGATTTTCTTCTGGAACAAGAACATTATCCATAACTATTTCTCCAGTTATAGACGCTCTAAGAGATAACTTACCATTGATTTTTGGAGCAGTTAAACCTTTCATTCCCTTTTCAAGAATAAAGCCTTTAATAGCATCACCATGTTCTTTAGATTTAGCCCAAACAACAAATACATCTGCTATTGGAGAATTTGAAATCCACATTTTTGAACCAGTTAATGAATAACCACCTTTAACTTTTGTCGCTGTAGTTTTCATAGAACTTGGATCTGAACCTGCATCTGGTTCCGTTAGTCCAAAACAGCCAATAAGTTCACCAGAAGCTAATCCAGGCAAATATTTTTCCCTTTGTTCTTCACTTCCGTAAGCATATATAGGATGCATTACAAGAGAAGATTGGACTGACATCATTGATCTGTAACCTGAATCTACTCTTTCAACTTCTTTTGCAACTAATCCATAAGAGACGTATGAAGCGCCTGCACAACCATACTTTTCAGGTATCGTTATTCCTAATAAACCAAGCTCGCCCATTTCCTTGAAAATATTTTTATCAGTGTTTTCATCTAAAAAAGCTTTTTCTACTCTAGGTAAAAGTTTAGCTTGGGCATAGTCATGAGCAGTAGATTTAATTAGAGCTTCTTCCTCAGAAATTAATGAGTCTAATAGAAGTGGATCTTCCCAATTAAATTTGGGCTTAACTTTCGAATTTGTTTTAAGATCAACTACATTTTTTTGATCTATATCAATACTTGTATCCATGACATGTCCTTAATTTTTTTTGCATATTACTCAAATAATTTTTTAAAAACAATACTTATTAGCTTAATTTAGACTTAATAAATGCCTTTCAACAAAATCCAACCTATCTTGTCCCCAATAAATTTGATCATCTATAATATATGTTGGAGCTCCGAAAACATTTTTTTTAATCGCTAGTTGAGTATATTCTTCAAAATTTTTTTTACATTCTTCACTTTTAGCAAACGAAATAATTTTTTTTGAATTTAAGTTCATATGGTTCAATATGTTTATAAGCACATCTTCATTGTCTACATCTTGATTTCTTACCCACAAACTATTCATAATATTATCGGCAAGCTCAAAATAATTTTCTACTTTTTGAATTTTTGCAGCTATGATTATTAATGACGGAAGAACAGATTTTGATGGGAAAAATTTTGGTTGTGGATTTATTTTTATATTTAAAAATTTAGACCATCTATTCAATTCTTGTAATCGTAATTTTTGTCTTTGAAGTGGTCTCTTTGAAACAGGAAGACCTCCTGAAATTGGAAAAATCTCCCCATAGTTTACTGGATACATATTTAAATTAACATTGAATTTTTTTATCAATTCCCCTAAACGACCATGTCCAAGAAATGTCCAAGGACTTCCATGGCTCATAAAATAATCAATTGAAATCATTATGAACCAAATCCAGAACCAGCAGATTTGTAATTTTCTCTTGGAGGGCTAAAAACATCAAGGATTTTTGCTCCTTCTGGACCAGCTATAATACCATGTTCAACCCCGCCAGGCGTTTGCCAAAAGTCACCCTTTTTAATTTCTATTTCTTCGCCACCTTGAATTCTAATTCCAGAACCTTCAATCAAAAGTCCCCATTGCTCTTCTGGATGTGAGTGAATTTTACCTTTAGCATTTGGCTCAATGTCAACTAAAGATAGCATAGCTTGTTGACCACAAAAAATTCTTGTAGAAACTCCTTCTGCAAGTTGTCTTTTTATACCTGAATCTAAGTCATTTATGTTATTAAAATATTTTTTTTGCGACATCTTTTTCTCCACTTTTTTGCTTATGACGGTTTGTCTCCTGCAAAAGTAATTCTATGCATTAATCGTCTTTGTCCATGATAATCATTTATAGGATTATGCATTGTACATCTATTATCCCAAATTGCTACAGACCCTGGTTTCCATTGAAATCTACAAGTAAATTCTGATTTGATTTGATGCTTGTATAAGTACTCTAATATTGGTGTACTTTCTTCCTCCGTCATGCCAACAAAATTGGTCGTATGAGCTTCATTAACATATAATGATTTTCTTTTAGTTTCTGGGTGTGTTCTTACTACTGGATGAATAGCTTTTAATTCATCTCCTTTTAGACCAACTGATGCATGTTTCATAATATCCGATCTAGTTTTAGCAACACGTGATTTGCCTGAAATATTTACTGCTTCAAGAGTATCTAAAAATTTTTTCATACCCTCAGATAAACTTTCATAAGCCATATATTGATTGGACCACTCTGTATCTCCGCCATAATCAGGTGTTTCAATACCATACAGCATTGTTCCCATAGGAGGTTCTTCTTGATAGGTAGTATCACTATGCCAAATTCCACCAAAATTGTTTGTGTCAGTTTCCTTTTTCAAAATTGGTGTTATCTCAGGAAAATTTTCTAAACTTTTTACAAAAGGATAAACTATTGGCTCTCCAATTCTTTCTGCGAATGCTTTTTGAGTGTCTGGACTGAACTTTTGGTCTCTAAAAAATATCACTTGATGTGCTAACAGTGCATCATAAATTTCAGATATAATTTCATCAGGCAGATTTTCAGATAAATCAATATTATCTATCTGAGCTCCAAGCGCACCTGCAATAGGATTTACTTTAATTTTCTTAAAATTAATATTCTGATTATTATTAATTTTCATAATATATTTAGGCTCCTTAAGGTAGAACTAGGAAAACATCCAAATTTTATTTGCACTTATTAAGTTAGTGTTAAATAATTTAAATTATAAATAAAAAATAAATTATTTTCAATTTCTACCGAGAAATTTAGATGAAAAAAATCAAATCACCTCACCTTGATGTGAGACCAAACTGGTTAAATAAATTAAAAGAACAACCTTTACTTCCTGATCTGAATATTATTGATCCACATCATCATCTTTGGGATGTTGGATTTGGAAAATATTATGTAGAAGAATTGTTGGAGGACATTGAGACTTCAGGTCATAATATAAAGGCAACTGTTTATATTATGAGTTCGTCTAACACAAAGATATATTTACAAGATGGACTTGAAGAATTCAGAACTCTTAGTGAAATTGAATTTGCTACAAATGAAGGCAAAAGAGCTGATCTAATACCGGATAATAAAGTTAAGGTAAATGCATCTATAGTTGGATCTCTTGATCTAACTTTTGGAAATAAATTGAAACCAGTTATACAAAAAGGTTTAGAAATTAGTGAAGGTCGACTAAAAGGCGTAAGAATGCTTTTAGCAGCACATCCAGACCCTAGAATTAAATCTGGTGCTGTAAATTCTGATTTATCCCTAATGTCACATCCAAAATTTGTTGAAGGTGCAAGATGCTTGCAAGACGCAGGACTTTCACTTGATTTTTGGATATATCACACACAACTAGGTGAAATGGAAAAAATAGCCAGGACACTACCAGAACTTAACATTATTCTTAATCATATTGGAGGACCTATTCATCTTGGTGAATATGAAGGAAAGCAAGCCTTAACTCATAGAGAGTGGCGAACGGCTATGATGAGATTATCAAGATTACCAAACATCAAAGTAAAATTAGGTGGATTAGGTATGGAAGTTAATGGTGCAAAATTTCATTTAAATCAAAATCCACCAAACTCTTCTCAATTAGCTGATATATGGAAGTCATGGATTTATGAAACAATTGATATGTTTGGCGTTGACAGGTGTATGTTTGAAAGTAACTTTCCAGTTGATAAAGGCTCTTGCAGTTATGGTTCATTATGGAATGCGTTCAAAATAATTTCAGAAAACATGTCACATAATGAAAAAAATAAATTGTTTTATGAAAATGCTGCAAAAACATATAAGATAAAATTATGATAATTATTTTTAGGCAAATTCTATGAACGTTTCAATTCTTGAACAATCAGTTTCAGTTGAGGGAAAGCCTCAGTCAGTAACAATACAAGATAGTATAAATTTAGCTAAAAAAGCCGAAAAACTTGGTTACAAAAGATTTTGGGTTTCAGAACACCATAACCATCCTACAATTATTGGGACTGCACCTGAAATATTGATGGCAGCCATAGCATGTAACACATCTTCAATAAGGATTGGAAGCGCAGGCATAATGTTACCTCATTATTCACCACTCAAAGTTGCAGAACAATTTAGAGTTTTAGAGGCAATAGCCCCTAACAGAATTGATTTAGGTTTGGGAAGAGCACCAGGTTCTGATGGAAGAACTGCATTAGCATTAAATCCAAACAGCAGGAGTGATAGTGAACATTTTCCAAGTCATGTAAGGGATCTAATAGCATGGGTTTCAAACGAAAAGTTAATCGAAGGTCATCCATTTAGACATTTAATCGCTCAGCCTATTTCAGATACTATTCCAGAAATTTGGATGCTTGGAACATCTAATTACGGTGCTCAGTTAGCAGCTTACTTGGGTATTCCATATTGTTTTGCACATTTCATTACAGATGGACAAGGACTGAAAGAAGCTTTAGATATTTATAGATCTGAATTTCGTCCGTCAAAAAAATTCCTTAAACCTTTAGTTAATGTATGTATGTGGGCCTTAACTGCAAATACAAATGAAGAAGCAAAATATTTATTTGCATCTAGAGCTGCGTGGAAGATTGGAAGAAATTATGGTCAACTTGGATCTATTACTGATCCTGATAATGCCTTGAGTATTATCAATGATAATGGTTGGACTGAACAATATCAAAATATGTATCAAAACTCATTTGTAGGAGACGCAAATATAACAAAGGATAAAATTTCTAAACTAGTAGAAGAAAATAATATTGATGAGATTGCTATTTTAACTTGGTGTCACAACGAAAATCATCGTATTAAATCTTACGAAATTTTTGCAAATGCTTTTGAATTGTCTGAAAAAAGAGAGCCTGAAAAATCTGTCGTATAAATTGAATTTAGAAAAAAAACTCTTATATAAAGCAAATAAATCGTGGAGTAAAAATTGTTTTCTGTTAGTCAACCTGTATACAAATTAAAAGTTTTTTTTATATTTATATTTATATTATTCTTAAGTTCTTGTAGTAAAATTGATATGAAACAATTTGAAAATAATACTCCTAAACTAGATTTATTTTCTTTTTTTGAAGGTAAAACCATAGCTTATGGTATTTTTGAAGATAGATTTGGGAATTTAAAAAGACAATTTAGAGTTAACATTACTGGGAAGATAGAGAATAATACCTTAACTCTTGACGAAGATTTTTTATATGATGATGGTGAACAAGCAAATCGTATTTGGAAAATAAAAAAAATCACTGATAAAAATAAAGTCATATATCAAGGACAAGCTGATGATATTGAAGGTGAAGCCTCTGGATCTATTTCGGGAAATACACTTAATTGGTCTTATGATATTTATCTAAATATCAAAGGTTCAAATATTAAAGTTCACTTTAACGATTGGATCTATAAACAAAGTGAAGATTTAGCAATTAATAGAGCTTACGTAAGTAAATTTGGTATTAATATTGGATCAGTTACATTAGTTTTTTTAAGAGGCAAAACTGCAGCTCAAATAGGACCCTTAAATCTAAAAAGCTGGTAATATTTGATGTTTAATAAATTTTGTTTAATTTTCACACTAATTCTACTTTCACATTCTAACTTAGTATACTCAAATCCCAAAAACGACATTGGGGAAGACCAAAAAACTGTAAAAATATTGAATAATTATTTTTCAAAACAAACTATGGTAGGAAAAGCTAATTTTCAATTTCTTTTTTGGAATATGTATGATGCAAAACTTATAAGTGAAAGTGGCAGCTATCCTTCAAATAAATTTGCTTTAATTTTAAAATATAATAAAGATTTTTCCAAAAAAAGTGTTGTAGATGAAACCATCAATCAACTGAAAAAGCAAAAAACATTCAAAGAAAAAGAATTAAAAGAAGTAAATACTCTATTAAATAAAGCATTTAGAGAGATAAAGAAAAATAATAAATTCGTAGGTATCAAAAATAACGATAAAGCAATATTTTATTTTCAAAATGAAAAAGTATTAGAAACTGACAACTCTGAATTTATAAAGATTTTTTTTGATATTTGGTTAAGAGAAAATAGTCAAAACCCAAAATTCACTCAAGAATTATTGGGAAAAACTAGAGGATAGTTACGTGCGATTAAGTGCATTTTTTTTTGAAATTGTACCTTTATCAGGTTTTTTTTTAGGAGCGCAATATTACACTCTAATTGTTGCTGCTATCATATCACTAATTCTTGGTCTTATGGTTATGCTAGTGTTCTATGTCATAGAAAAACGCATTTCCAAATTTCAAATATTTGGAATTTGCATGTCTGCTCTTTTTACTTTTTTTGCATATTCTTTTAATGACGATGAGTTTGTGAAAATTCAACCAACAATTTTTAATGGCTTTTTTAGTGCTGTTTTACTTTTTGGCATATTATATAAGAAAGCAATGATGAAACAATTTTTTGGATCTCAATTTTCTCTTAATGATGAAACCTGGTATAAACTTAGTTTGAGATGGGGTTTATTTTTTTTATTTCTTACAATTATAAATGAAATATCTTGGAGGTTTCTTGAAACTGAGGATTGGGTTTTTATCAAAGTTTTTGTATTATCGCCTTTAGTTGGAATTTTTATGTTGTGCCAATTGCCAATTACATTAAAAGGAAGAATTAAAACCAAATAAGCAAATTAAAAACAAGTATCATGGAGGCATTAAATGAAAATAAAGATAATTGATGTTAAAGTCCATGTTATTAAATCATCATTAGATGTACCTTTTGCATTTTCTCAAGGATGGGTAAATGTAAGGTCTGCGACACTCGTAGAAATAAAAACAAACTCAGGTTTAGTTGGCTGGGGGGAAGCCTTTTGTCAAGGATTAGAACCTCCCGAAATCTCGGCAGCTGTAATTGAAAATGCTCTAAAGCCTATTTTATTAGATCAGTCCCCATTAAATATAGAAGTCCTGTGGCACAAAATGTACAATTCTACAAGAGATTATGGAAGAAAAGGATCTGTAGTATCTGGCATAAGTGCAGTGGATATAGCATTATGGGATATTGCAGGCAAATATTACGACCAACCTGTATATCAATTATTAGGAGGTGCATTTAGAAAAAAAATTAAACCTTATGCAACGGGTTTTTACAGAATAAAAGGTAAAGGTGAAGCAAGCAGATTAGCAGAAGAAGCTTTATCTCACTTCGAAAATGGTTTTGATCATATGAAGGTTAAACTTGGTTTTGGAATAGACGACGACCTGAAGTGTATGGAAAGTATCGGTCATGCTCTGAAAAATAAAAATGTTACTCTTATGATTGATACTAATCACGCTTATGGAAGATCTGAGGCACTGACATTAGGAAAAAACTTACAGAGTTATAAATTACGCTGGTATGAAGAACCAGTTGTTCCTGAGGATATTAAAGGTTATGCAGAATTGAGATCTAAGTTAGACATTCCTATTGCAGGAGGTGAGAATGAGCATACTCTATTTGGATTTAAATCACTTTTCGAAAATAATGCAATTGACATTGCACAACCTGACATTGGGTCATGTGGCGGTATAACAGGAGCAAAACATATTATTAATTTAGCACATAGTTTTGGTGTAGAGGTTAATCCTCATGTATGGGGTTCAGCAATTGCTCAAGCAGCATCTATTCAAGTTATTGCCTCAATTCCAGTAACCCATTTTTCAATTTTTGCTAGAGAGCCTATTTTTGAATATGATCAATCAAGTCATCCCTTTAGAAGAGAATTACTTTCAAAACCCTTTGAGCTTGTGAATGGCATGATAAATATCCCAGACAATAAAGGTTTAGGAATTGAAGTAAATCTAGAAACTATTAAAAAATTCAAAACTAATTGAAACAAATCATGATTGAACATTTAGACCCAATAATAAAATCACATAATGTAGAAATCTCAAATGGTCTCAATGTTCATTATTTAGAGGCAAATTTAAACAAATCTCAAAAACCAACGGCTCTTCTTCTGCATGGGTTTCCCGAATTAAGTTTTAGTTGGAGAAAAATTATACCTTTATTAGCTGCTGAAGGTTTTAGGGTTATTGCTCCTGATATGAGAGGATATGGCCAAACCTCAGGTGGGGGAAAAGAATTTCATGCCGACATATCTGAATATAGATTATTAAACTTAAGCACAGATATAATAAGTCTTATGAGTTCTTTAAATCTTGATACAATTGATTTATTGGTTGGACATGATGCAGGTTCATCAGTTGCTGCAGTGTCAGCTATAATCAGACCAGACATCTTTAAATCTTTAGTTATGATGAGTGCTCCATACGCTGGAACTCCAAATATAAATAGAAGTTTGACATATGAAGATCCTATTCACAAAGAATTAGAAAAATTAGACCCTCCCAGAAAACACTACCAATGGTATTATTCTACAATTGAAGCCAACAAAGATATGCACTTAGAAAAAAAAGAACTACATAAATTTTTAAGAGCTTACTATCACATGAAAAGTGCAGACTGGAAAAAGAACGTTCCTTACAATTTGAATTCTTGGAATGCGGAAAACTTAGCTAAAATGCCAGAGTATTACATTATGCACCTTAACGAGGATATGGTCCAAAGTGTAATGCCGCACTATCCACAGTCAAATTGTTATGAAAATTGGTTAAATGATCAAGAATTAGAAGTTTACACCAACAGCTTTTTGAAAAATAGTTTTCAACCTGCATTAAACTGGTATAGGTGCATGACCTCAAATAATCTTAATAGTGATTTAAGAATTTTTTCTGGTAAAAAGATTGAAGTTCCATCTTGTTTTATTGCAGGTGAAAAAGATTGGGGTATTTACCAAAAACCGGGAGCATTAGAAATAATGGAAAATAATTTATGTTTGCATTATAAGGGCAGACATATTATCCAGAATGCTGGACATTGGGTTCAACAAGAAAATCATGTCGATGTAGCAAAAACTTTAATAGATTTTTTTAAAAATAATAATTTATTTTAGGAATTATTTTGAACTTCTCTTTATCTGGAAATCTTTTTAAGGGAATTGGAATAGCTACTATTGGTGCATTAGTTTTATCTCCAGACACCTTGTTTATGAGATGGTCTGAAATGGACGCATGGTCAATGCTGACGTGGCGAGGCTTTGAAATGGGATTAATGCTCATCTTATTTTCTAGCTGTTTTGGAATTTATAGAAAAAATTTTAAAAAAGTTTTTTCAAGAGTTGGTATCTGGATAATTTTATCTCAGATATTAAGTTCTATATTTTTCACGTATGGTGTTGCTGAAACTTCAGTATCGTTAATTTTATTTTGTCTAGCAACCTCTCCAATATTTGCCTCTATATTTTCAATTTTTATTCTCAAAGAAAAAACAACATCTTCGACATGGATAACTGCATTTTTTGCATTGATTGGTGTTGGGATTTCTGTGGCAAATGGTGAAAATGTTTTAAATGCACCTCAGGGTAGCGTTTTCATTGGGACGGTATGCGGAATAGGAGCTGCAGCCACATTAGGCTTGAGTTTAGTATTTTTGAGAAGCAAACCTGATATACCAGCTATGACTGTTACTGGATTGAGTTCTTTTGGCTATGGTATAATTGGGTTATTTATTGTATCTCCAGATCTTCTTTTTAAAGGGGATATAATAGCAATTTCTTTATCTGGATTAATAATCCTTCCAATATCTTTTGCATGCTTAACTTTTGCAACAAGGTATACACAAGCTTCAAATATTGGACTTTTAATGCTTTTAGAAACCTCTCTGGGTCCATTTTGGGTATGGCTTGGCACAAATGAAACTCCAAATATCTATATGATAGTTGGTGGAGTTATAGTTATTTTTAGTCTTGCTTGGTATATTTTAGTAGATCAAATAAAAATTTCTTTTTCCAAATAATTTGATTTATATAAAATTTGGAAAAATTATTTTGAAAATTGATGTATTAACTTTGATCTATTTGATTTAGATTTTTCATCAAGTTTGTTTTTAAAATTGTATCCCCAAACAGGACCAGGCCAAGCTGGGTCACTTTTTTTTCTTAAAACCAAATGTAAATGAAGTTGAGATACTACATTTCCTAACATACCAATATTTGTCTTATAGTATCTTCCTTTAGATTTAAGATAGTCACCTAGTTCAATTGCAAAATTTAATAAATAATTTCTATCTTTTATCTCTAATTCATATAACTCTGTTAAGTTTGATTTTTTTGGAATTAGGATCACCCAAAAAACTTCACTTATGTCCATTAATCTTATTTGAAAATCATTATTTTCCTTAACTAGAAAACTATCCTGTTCTATTCTATTATCTAATTTAAACATTTCTATTTCCTAATAAATTGATTAATTTTATATTATTACGATTTATTAAGTTAATAAAGATTTCAAATTAAGGGAAAATCCAATGGTTAAAGAAACAAATATTTCAATTAATGAGAATAGGTTATGGGATAGTTTGATGGAAATGGCAAAAATTGGTCCCGGAATAGCAGGAGGAAATAATAGACAAACTGTTACTTTCGAGGATGGTGAAGCTAGAAAACTTTTACAGAAATGGGCTTCAGAATCAGGTATGTCAATGAAAGTTGATGAACTTGGATCTATGTTTTTAAAGAGAGAAGGAACAGAAAATGACGCTCTTCCTGTTGTTATAGGAAGTCATTTGGATACTCAGCCAACAGGTGGCAAGTATGATGGTGTTCTTGGTGTTCTAGCAGGTCTAGAAGTTGTCAGAACTCTTAATGATTTAAATATAAAAACAAAAAGACCTATTTTAGTTGTTAATTGGACAAACGAAGAAGGATCACGTTTTCCTCCCGCAATGATGGCTTCAGCCGGTTATGCCGGTATATATGATACTAAGACTTTACTTGCCGCAACTGATTATGAAGGAAATATTTTTGGTGAAGAACTTGATAAAATTGGATGGAAAGGAACTGAACCAGTTGGTAAAGAAAAGTTTCATTGTTATTATGAACTTCATATTGAACAAGGTCCAATACTTGAAAATGAAAATATAGACATTGGAGTAGTTACTCACGGCCAGGGATTAAAATGGTTAGAAGTAAAACTTACCGGAGTTGAACAACATACTGGCACAACTCCAATGAACATAAGGAAAGATACGGCACTAGCTTTATCAGAAATTGTTTTAACTGTTAATAAAGTTGCAAACAATAACCAACCTAATGCACTGGGCAGTGTAGGTCACATTGAAGTATCACCTAATTCGAGAAATGTGATTGCTGGTCAAACTATATTTACAATAGACATTAGATCTCCTGAAATAAACAAACTTAATGATATGGAAAAAGAAATAAAGTCATCTGCAGAGAAAATTTGTAAAAAATATAAAGTAAATCTTCAAATGGAACAAATTGGTGGATTTGATCCCGTAACCTTTGACAAACTTTGTCTTGAAAACATTAGAGATAGTGCCAAAAAATTTGGATATTCTTATAAAGATATTGTTTCAGGTGCCGGCCACGATGCATGTTGGATTAATACTGTCGTACCGTCTGCTATGATAATGTGTCCCTGCATAGATGGTTTAAGTCATAATGAAGCTGAGGAGATAAAACCTGAATGGGCATACTCAAGTACAAACGTTTTACTTCATTCTGCTATTGCATCTGCTTCGTAAAATCCAAAATTAATTATTAATTAAATTTAAGCCTGCACCATTTTCAGCGCCAGTTGCATTACTTCTTAACAAAGAAAATAAATTTCTACCAAAATTTAAGTTTTTATTCTTTTCTGACGTTATTATTTTTCTTTTTGAAATATCTTCGTTTACATTAATTTTTCCATTACTTGCATCAATTTCTATTTCATCTCCATCTTGAATTTTAGCTATTATACCACCGTCAATTGCTTCAGGTGTAATGTGGATTGCAGAAGGAACTTTTCCTGAGGCACCAGACATTCTGCCATCAGTAATCAAAGCTACTTTAAAACCCATATCTTGTATGTTAGAAAGAATAGGTGTAAGTGCGTGTAATTCAGGCATTCCGTTAGCTTTTGGTCCTTGAAATTTTACTACAACTATTACATCCCGGTTCAGAATACCTTTATTATAGGCTATTTTAACGTCTTCTTGATTATCGAATACAATAGCAGGTGCAGTAATATTATAATGCTCAGGTTTTACAGCAGATATTTTAATAACTCCTTTACCTAGATTACCTTTCAATATTTTTAATCCACCATTTTTTTGATGTGGATCTTTAACGGTTCTTAAAATATTATCATCATATGATTTTGATTTTTCTTTATTCCAAATTAATTTAGCATCTTTTAAAGTTGCCTCTGAAATATAATCAAATAAATTTTCGCCCCAAATTGTTTTAGCAGATCCATCCAATAAACCTTCATCTAATAGCTCTCCAATTATAAAACTCATACCTCCAGCTGCATGAAATTGATTTATATCTGCACTACCATTTGGATATACCTTTGCCAATAAGGGGGTGATTTCTGATAAATCCTCAAAATCTTCCCACAATAATTTTATGCCTGCAGCTGCAGCCATAGCTGGGAGATGTAATGTATGATTGGTTGATCCACCGGTTGCAAGTAAGCCAATAATAGCATTAACAAAACTTCTTTCATCTATAGTTTTTCCAATTGGCCTTACATCATTGTTCTTTCTTGAGATTGAAATTGCTTGTTGCGTTGCGGCAATATTGTATGCATGTCTTAAATCACTATGAGGATGGATAAAAGCGGCACCAGGTAAATGTAAGCCCATAATTTCCATCAGCATTTGATTAGAATTTGCAGTTCCATAAAAAGTACAAGTCCCCTCTCCATGGTATGCTGAAGTTTCTGCTTTTAGTAATTCTGCTCTAGATACCTCACCTTTAGCAAAAGCTTTTCTTACTCGAGCTTTTTCTTCATTAGGAATTCCAGATGACATTGGTCCAGCTGGAATGAAAATAATTGGCAAATGTCCAAAAGAAAGAGCTCCAATAAAAAGTCCAGGTACAATTTTATCACAAACACCTAAACATAATGCTGCATCATAAACCCCATGACTTAATGAAACTGCCGTCGACATTGCAATTACATCTCTTGACATAAGAGATAGTTCCATCGCAGGTCTGCCTTGTGTAATACCGTCACACATCGCTGGCACACCGCCAGCCATCTGGGCAGTGGCACCAAATTGATTTGCTGCAGCTTTGATTATTTTTGGAAAATTTTCTAACGGTTTATGAGCAGAAAGCATATCATTATAAGCTGATACAATGCCAATATTTGGTTTAGTATTGAGTAAAATTGAGTCTTTTTCTGTTGAAGGTGATCCAGCCACCACATGTGCCATGTTAGAACATGATATTGAACCTCTATCGTTATCATTATCATCTTCCATAGCAACAACATTATCCAAATATTGTTTTCTATAATATTTACTTCTATCTTTTATTCTATTGGTTACTTCAATGATTTTACTATTTAATTTAGTCATTTGCTTTCTCTATAAAAAAATCTCTATTTCTATTTTTAATTAAATGATGAATTGGTAATTTCTGTTCTTGTTTAGCTTTCTCAAAAATATTTTGCTTAGCTTTTCCTTTAACTAATAAAATTATGTTTAAACTTTCCATTATCAAAGATAAATTCATAGTTATTCTTGGTATTAATGGATTACCTTTAGGTGGTGTTGTTAAAATTTTTGGACTTGCATTTATATCAAATGCTTCATATTGGTTTATCATATCAGGAAATAAAGAAGCAAAATGTCCATCTTCACCCATACCAAGTAGAGTTACATCAAAAGGTTTTTTGAATTTTGTATTTGATAAAAAGTTTTCTGTTAGAGGAAAGAAATTAATATTTTTAGCTTTATTTTTTATGAAATGATTATGTAATAATTTTTGGTTACTGTCTCTATGATCAGGGTCAACTAATCTATCATCTACTAATGTTAGAAAAACTTTCGACCAGGATATATCAATATTTGATAATTCTTCATAAATACTAATTGGACTAGATCCACCAGATACTACTAAACTGGCAGACCCTTCATTTTCTATAGAAGAATTTAATCTATCAGAAATTAAATTAACAATACTCATCATTATTCATCTTTTGGATCAAGCCATTGGCGTCCATCTAACGTTAATATTTTATCCTCTGGTCCCATAGTTCCAGTCCTATATAATTGAGGGTCTTGTTTTTTCACTAATTTTACAATCGGATCAATATAATCCCATGCTGCTAAAACTTCATCAGATCTCATAAAAAGTGTTTGATTACCTCTAACAACATCCATTAAAAGCCTCTCGTAAGCATCGGGTAGTCTATCAGCAAAAGTATCACCAAAGGACAAATTGAGTTCTGAAGGGAAAAAGCGCATACCACCTGGGCCAGGTGCTTTTGAAGTTAATTTTAGTTTAAGGCCTTCTTCGGGCTGTACTCTTATTATAAGTCTATTGGGTTCGTCATGAGCATCTGTTATAAATTTAGAAAAAATATCATGTGGTTTATTTTTAAAGGTAATAATTATTTCACTTGCTCTAGTAGATAATTTTTTACCAGTTCTGATGTAAAATGGAACTCCAGCCCATCTCCAATTATTTATTACAACTTTTAAAGATACAAAAGTTTCTGTATTTGAGTTTTCTCCTAATTCGTCTGAAAAACTTCTATATTGGCCTGTCTGAATTTCTTCTTCTGTAATTGGTTTGAGAGCTTTTAAAACTCTTAATTTCTCGTCTCTAAGTTGATCTGCTTCATAAAATGAAGGCGGTTCCATAGCTATCAAACATACAAGTTGTAAGAGATGATTTTGTAACATATCTCTTATTGCACCATATTCATTATAATAAGAAATTCTATCTTCAACACCAACTGTCTCAGAAACTGTAATTTGAACATTGTCTACATTTTTATTGTTCCATTGATTTTCGAAAAATGTATTAGCAAACCTTAAAGCCATCAAATTTTGAACTGTTTCTTTACCTAAATAATGATCTATTCTATAGATTTGACTTTCTTTAAAAACACTTGATATTTCATTGTTAATTTGTATGGCTGTTGATTTATTTTTGCCAATTGGTTTTTCAATTACAAGCCTACTTTGAGGAACATTTAAACCAGAGTCTCTAATGAACCTACAACTATTACCAAATAAGCTAGACGCTATTGCTAAGTAAAATATTATGGGTCTATTTGGGTCAAATTTTTCTTTTAAAATTTTAACTAATTCAAGATGACCATTACCAGAAACAACATCTAGCTCAACAAATTTTATAATATTTAAAAAATCATCCCAAATTTTTTCATTATCAATAACTTTTTTTATAGCTTCATCACATTTAAGTTTTAATCCCGAAAAAAAATCACCCTTGGATTTTATTTCTTTATCGCACAAAATTATATTTGAATTTTCATCAATCTGCTTATCTAAAAATCTCCAAAATAAAGCTGGTAATATTTTATTTTTAGAGAGATTTCCTGTCCCACCAACGATTATGAATTCACTTGGAACGATGTTAGATTTATCTGATACCATGTTACAACTTTTATTTACTCTAAAATAATTAATAAATACCTTAAATATTATAAATAATTGTAAATTAATATTATTTAAGTTTAATGTTGATTAAATAATTAGCAATAAGTTAGGGAGAAGTATTTTATGAGTGAACCGATAGCTTTTATTGGTCTTGGCGCAATGGGAGGACCAATGGCTCTCAATATTATAAAAAAGGGAACGAATTTATCTGTTTATGACATAGAAAAAGAAAAGATGCAGCCCCACATCAAGTCAGGAGCTGTTCCAGGAAATAGTATTAAAGATACTGTCGAGGATGCAGAAATTATTGTAACAATGTTGCCATCTACAGAAAATGTTAAATCCGTAATAACCGACCCTGATGGTGTTTTATCATTTATAAAGCCTGGATCGATTATATTAGATATGAGTACAATTGCACCAACAGGAACAGATGAAATATATGAAATATGCAAACAAAAAGATATTGATTTTATAGATGCTCCAGTTGGCAGGTTAGTAAGTCACGCAATCTCTGGTGATTCTCTTTTTATGGTAGGATGTGATAACGAGGGAGCTTTTAAAAAAATTGAACCATTACTTAATGCAATGGGAACCACTATTATAAGATGTGGGAAAGTTGGGTCAGGAATAAGAGCAAAAGTTGTAAATAATTTTCAAATACTAAGTATTGCTCAAATAACTGCTGAAGCCCTTACACTTGCTCAAAAAATTGGTTTAGATTTAAATACATTTAAAGAAGTGAATGCTGGAACAACTGCTAATAATGGACAGTTCCATATTAATTTTTTATCAAAAGTACTTAAAAATGATATTGAACCAGGGTTTACAATTGATCTTGCTCACAAAGACATGGGGTTAGCAATTGAGACGGCAAATAGTTTTAGAGTTGGTTTACCAGTTGGTTCATCAGTACAAGCAGTTTATGGTCAAGCAAGATCCGGTAAATTTGCTAAAAAAGATTTTAGCGCATTACTTGATTATGCTTGTGAACTTGCTGAAGTTGATCCACCAAGAATTAAAAAAAGTTAATTGTCTTTCTTTTAAATCTATACTACAGGACACAAACCACCATCTAAATTAATAGCAGTTCCTGTAATATATGAACTTCTTTTAGAAGATAGAAATGCAACTAGGTTGGCGTAGTCAATTTCCTCACCAACCATACCCATAGGAACTTTTTTTGATAGTTCATTATAGAAGTCCTCTATACTTCCTGATCCAGCTCTACGTTCCCATTGAGCACTTTTAATTAGTCCAATACATATTGTGTTAACTCTTATTTGATCTTTTGCATATTGATTAGCAAGAGATTTTGTCAAGTTTATACCAGCAGCTCTAGTAACAGTAGTTGGTAATGATCCAGCATTAGGGGCTTTTCCGCCTCCAATTGTAGCATTTATTATAACTCCACCATTATTTGATTTCATATAAGGTATTGCTAAACGACACATTCTTATCGTAGACATTAATTTTAGATTTATATCATCTTCCCAGTTTTTATCAGTCACATCCTCAAAAAGTGCAGCAGCCGATGCTCCAGCATTGTTGACTAATACGTCAATTTTCTTGAACCTAGCGATAGTTTCCTCAACTAGTTTTTTACAATCTTCTGCAATACTTACATCTGCTTTAATCGGAATAACTTCATTACCTGTTTTTTCTGTAATTATTTTAGCTTTTTCGTTTAAATAATCCCCTCTTCTTCCACAAATTACAACATGTGCTTCTTCAGATGATAATAATTCAGCTGATGCGTAACCCAAACCATCACTTCCACCAGTGATTAATATTACTTTATCTTTTAGGCCTAAATCGTACATGTCATTTCTCCAAATTTTATGATTATATCTTAACTATACTATTTAATTTAGCTGACTCAAGAATTGAAAGTGCTACCTTAAGTGTTCTTTTTGCGTCAGAAGCATTTGTAATGGGGTCCACTTTTTTATTTATCACATCAATGAAATGGTTGATTTGGGAAATGTAAGGATCCACTTCATCGAAATCATAATTAAAGCTCTCTAATTCACTTTTCCAATTGTCTCTATCAGTTTTGTAACTCCAGAGCTTAAGATTTGGAAATTCTAATGAGCCTTGTGTACCAACTATTCTAAGATTATTTTCTTTAAGATGAGGCAAATATATATTTTCGCCCGTTCCAGTCTCCCAAGACCAAGGAGAAGCACCACTATCACTAATTAAAAAATTACCTATCAGCCCTTTTTCAAACTTTAGATTTGTAGAAACAATATCTTCTTTTTCAAAATTATTTATATTATTTGATGAGAATGCCGAAACCTCTGTAATTTCTCCAAATATAAATCTTAGATAATCAATGTCATGAATAAGATTAGTTATTACAGGACCAGCGCTAATTTCTTTTCTCCATTCAGGTAAAAAATATTCTTCATCTTTTCGAAGCGCCCAAATTCCAGATAGCCCAATAACTTTTCCAATTCTTTTTTCATGAATAATTTCTTTTGTTTTTAACACTGTTGGATTAAATCTTCTTTGATGACCAACTAAAACTGAACAATTATTTAGTTGTGCAATTTTTTCAATTTGCTCAGCTTCAGAAATTGTTGCTGAAATAGGTTTTTCAATTAGAATGTCTAATCCTAAATTCAATGCTGATATTGCATTTTCATGGTGCATAATAGTAGGTGTAGAAATAATCACACTATCTACTTCAGTAGATTTTTTTAATTCAATTAGATCATTAAAAAATGATATTTTTTTAAAATTACAAAATGTTTTTGCATCTTCAGTTAAATCAACTATACCACATAGGTTTACATTCTCTATTCTATCGATAGCCATTAAATGGCGCTTACCAATAGTTCCTATGCCCATGATGGCAAGATTAATCATTTGATTATTTTGCATTATGATTTAAGAGTGCTCATAAATCTGTTTATTGAAACCGATCCATCAAATGAATGTGGGAAAACCAAAGGTGTTGCCTTTGCTTGACATTTTGCAACAACAAGTGAAGGACCTTCTTCTTCATAAATAGTTTTTATCAACCTATCATAATCTTTTTCATTTTTTATTGTATAAGAGTTAGAGATCCCTGATCCTTTAGCCACGATTTCAAGATCTGTTTTTCCAGCAGTTGCGGTAGGTTGACTTCCTGTTTCAACATAAGATTCATTGTCCATAACCACAATAGTAAGGTTCGTAACTGGATGATTTGCGACTGTAGCAATTGAACCAAGGCTCATTAGAGTATCTCCGTCTCCGGTAAACAAAAGAATTCTCAAATCTGGCTGTGCCATAGCTAAACCTAACGCAAAAGGTATTGCCTGCCCCATTGCTCCAATAAAACCAAAATTTGCTTTATCATCACCGCCAGACATTAAATCCCAAGTTGAAGTTCCAAGGCCGCTTACAACTCTGAGGTTTGTTTGTCTGTTTTTTAAAATTTTTTGAACAAAGGGTCTTCTTTCAATCATAATATTTATCCATTTTTAAATTGTTTTGCGCCAATCATTTTTTGAGATAACAAAACTGCTGCAGAACGATTGGTATTAAATGCAAATCTTGCAGCAGCATCTACTGTTGACCCGACTTCTTCTTTATAATCAGCTCTAAAAACTTTAACGTCCATTGCTTCCAAAACTTTTGGAGTTCCTAATCCCATTGGAACTTGCCATGGAACAAATTCTCCCCATTCACCTCTCATAGAAACTAAAGTTAAGAATGGGATTCTACAAATATTTGGTAAAGCAAGTGCATTTATACAATTACCTACACCACTTGACTGCATTAGCAGTGCGCTTTTTCTACCACCAGCAAATGCGCCACAAGATAAACCAACTCCATCTTGTTCAGTTGTAAGTGTTACAACATCAATTTCATTATCTTTTTCACACAGATTTATTAAAGGTGTATGTCCAGCATCAGGAACATGAGAAACCATTGTAATTTCTAATTCTTTGAAAACTTTGTAAATATCATTACGCCAGTCTTTAATCGCACCCTCCATAGTTTAATCCGTTTGTTTATAATGAGAATAATGTTAAATTGTAATTAAAAAAATTCAAGTTTATACATTAGTGTAGTATGTAAAATTATGTAACTATTTTTTCGTAGAATTTTTAGAAATCGTTTTAACAATTTACTTACCGGGAATAATTTTAAATGACAGAAAATAAAGGAAAAGTTGCTATAGTCACTGGAGCTGCTAAAAATATTGGCAGAGCAACTTGTGATAGTCTTTCGAAGTTAGGCTTTAATGTTTTAGTTCACGCAAACTCTGACAAAGAGGGTGCTATGGAAACACTAGAAATTGTAAAAAAAAATGGGGTTAATGCTGACATTTTCATTGGTGACTTAACGAACGAAGATACATCACGTCATCTTGTAGATGCTGGATCAAAATTAGGTAATGTTTCGATTTTAGTAAATAATGCATCACAAAGAGAGTTCAATAAATTTGATGATATGTCATTTGATCAATGGAGATTTGTACTATCTATTAATCTAGATACATTATTTCATACTTGTAAGGCAGTAATTCCAGAAATGAAAAAAAATAATTGGGGAAGAATTATAAATCTTGGAGGATTGTCAGCACATATCAGCGCAATAGGAAGAGCCCATGTTATAACGTCAAAGTCAGCAGTAGTTGGTTTTTCTAGAGCTTTAGCAATGGAATATGCTGAGGTAGGTATTACTGTTAATACAGTTGTGCCAGGGTTGATTGATACCGTTAGAGGTGCTTCTGCAGGAAGAAGCCTTGTACATCCATCTCATTCAAATCCTCCTATTGGAAGAAAAGGTTATCCTGTTGAAGTAGCTACTATGATTTCTAATTTATGTGGTCCTAATTCTGATTTTATAACTGGACAAACAATTCATGTTAATGGTGGAAGTTATTTTCCGTAAAATATTAAACAATGAATAATATAAAAAATAGACCAGTTGATTTTCTAGCTGCATCTTTTTTAATAATATTTTCAATTTTATTGGGCTTAAACCAAGTTATGGTTAAGTTAGTTAACGAAGGAATGCATCCAGTTTTTCAGGTAGCCTTACGATCCACTTTTGCAATCTTTCCAATTTTAATTTATTGCTACATTTTAAAAAAGAAAATTATCATTAATAACGGTAGTTTAATACCTGGCATTATTGCAGGGATATTATTTGCAATAGAGTTTATATTTTTGTTTACAGCTTTAGACTACTCAACAGTCACACGCGTATCTTTAATTTTTTATACAATGCCTGTGTGGCTTACTTTAGCTGCACATTTTTTAATAGAAAATGATAAACTCAATTTAAACAGAATATTAGGTTTAATAATTGCATTAGTAGGATTATTTCTAGCTGTTTATGAACCAACTACTGGTTATGATACATCACAATTCTATGGAGATGCATATTCATTATTGGCAAGTCTATGCTGGGCAACAATAGCGATAATGCTGAAAACCACGCGTCTTTCAAACGCGACACCTGAAACACAACTATTATATCAACTAGTTGTTTCTGGAATTATTTTATTACCTTTATCAATGCAGTTAAATGATTACGTTAGAAATATCAATCTAGATTTAATATTAATTTTTTCTTTTCAAGTAATTGTAATTATGTGTATGGGGTTTATTGGATGGTTATGGATAATGTCAAGATACTCTGCAAGTAGCACTAGTTCGTTTGCATTTTTAACTCCAATATTTGGCGTGTTATTTGGGTGGTTAATTATGGATGATCCAATAAATGAACAAATTTACTTATCTTTATTTTTTACTTGTCTTGGTATCTATCTAATAAATAAAAGGGGTTCAAAATCAGTCTGAAATTTATGATTTTTTGTTCTTTACTCTAATTTTTTTGGATTTTTTATTATTTTTTTTATCCTTGCTTAGTTTAGAAGTATCACTCCCAGGCTTGGTTTTTTTTTCTATTTTTTTCCACCTATCAGATTTTCTTTTACCTTTGAAATCAATATTTTTAGGTTTATTCAATCCCTCTTCATCTTTATCTTTTAAAAATAATTTTGAACTTCTTCTTTTTTTATTTTGTGAAGGTTGAGATGTTGCTCTATCAAGTTTTGGCGGATTTTTTAATAATTTTACCATAATATGTCGTTCTATTGGCTTTTTATCATTTACAAACTTAAGCAGTGAATTAGAGGTTTGTTCTGAAATTTCAACATAAGTAACTTTTGTTTGTATTTTAATAGAACCAATATCTCTTTTTGAGAGATTTCCAGCTTTACAGAGCATTGCTACTAACCATCTTGGTTCAGCTGTATCATCTCGCCCAACCGACAGCTCAAACCATACACTTTTAGTAAAAGTAGAATTTTGTGAGTTTTTATCTCTTTTATCGGAAGGATTTTTTAAATCTTCTGGAACAGATAAATCCTTGCTAACTAGTCTGTAGTAGGCAACTGCAAGCTGATTAATTGTGTTTTTTGAAATTAATTCGTCTACAAAACCTTGCTCTTCTGCTTCTATTGGATCCTCAAAAATTTTATTTTCTAGAATTCTTTTTTTATCTTCGATTAAAATTTCTTCTCTAGTTGGAGGCAAAGTCCAATGAGGCTTTATATTTGCTTGACCAAATAAACGGTCAGCAATTCTATTTCTATTTTGAGGTACAAGAATTACACAAACACCTTTTCTTCCAGCTCTTCCTGTTCTTCCACTTCTATGAAGTAATGTATCTGACGTTCTTGGTATATCCGCATGAATGACTAAATCAAGATTTGGTAAATCCAGTCCCCTAGCTGCTACATCTGTAGCAACACACACCCTTGCTTTTGAAGATCTCATTGCTTGTAAAGCCATATTTCTTTCGTTTTGGCTTAATTCACCTGAAAGAGCTACTGCTGAAATACCTCTGTTTGTTAAACGACTAGTCATATGATTTACAGCCATTCTAGTAGCACAAAAAATTATAGAATTTGTAGCTTCGTAATATCGTAGGGTATTAATAATAGCATTTTCTTGATCACTTGATACAATTTTGAATGCTTTATATTCAATATCAACATGTTGTGCATTAGATTTACCAATAGTTATTCTAACAGCATCTTTTTGATAATCTTTTGCAAGTTTAGCAATGGTTTTTGGAACAGTTGCTGAAAACATTAAAGTCTGTTTTTCTTCAGGTGTGGTATCTAAAATAGCTTCTAAATCTTCTTTGAAACCCATGTCTAACATCTCATCAGCTTCGTCAAGAACAACAGTTTTAATATCCTGTAGTTTTAATTTTTGACCTTCTATATGATCTCTTAATCTTCCAGGAGTGCCTACAACTATGTTAGGATTCATCTCTAAGTTTCTTTTTTCAGCACGTATATCCATTCCTCCAACACAAGAAATAATCTTTGCATCACAACTTTGTAAGAACCAAGTTAATTCATTTTTAACTTGCAGAGCTAATTCTCGAGTAGGAACAATAATAAGTGCTTGAGGTAGTTTTGATTTTTTAAAATAAGTATCTTTACCAAGTATGTTTTCTACTATTGAAAAACCAAAGGCTATTGTTTTACCTGATCCAGTTTGTGCAGAGACTAATAAATCTAATCCTGAATAATTTTTTTTTATAACTTCTTCTTGAACTGGCGTTAATTTTTCATAACCTCTTTGGATCATGGCCTCGGCTATTGCATTAGGAATTCCATAATTTTTTAACATAATCAACTTTCAGATTTAAGAGACACTCTAAGAAATACTTTCTAAATTTCTTTTAAATTAACTAGACTGTTCTTTTAGTCTTCAATATCAATAAAGTAAAGCAATAGAAACTTTATTTATGTTAACACTTAAATTAAATAATAAAGAAATAAATGAAAATAAATAAAAATTTTGATGTTGTTGTAATTGGAGCAGGTGCAGCTGGTCTTATGTGTGCAATTGAAGCAGGAAAGAGAAATAAAAAGGTACTGATAATAGAACATTCCTCCAAGATTGCAGAAAAAATTAGAATTTCTGGGGGAGGAAGGTGCAATTTCACAAATATAAACAGCAATAGTGAAAATTTTTTATCAAACAATAAGCATTTTTGTAAATCTGCTTTTTCAAAATATACGCAAAATGATTTCATAGATTTGGTAAAAAAACATAAAATTAAATTTCATGAAAAAAAATTGGGTCAACTTTTTTGTGATAATTCTGCAAAAGATATTATTGAAATGTTAATTACTGAATGTGAAATTCAAAAAGTTGAAATTATTTTAAATACTGAAATCAAATCAATAATTCGTGAAGAAAATTTATATATATTAGAAACAGAAAAAAAAGTGAAATTTATATGTTCTTCTCTTGTTATTGCTACAGGTGGATTGTCAATACCTAAAATAGGAGCTTCTGATTTTGGATATAAGATTGCTAATCAGTTTAACTTAAAAGTTACTAACCTTTATCCTGCTCTTGTCCCATTAACTTTTAAAGATGATATATTAGAGTTTTGCAAATCACTAGCAGGTGTTTCAATTGAAGCTTCAGTTAAAATCAATAAAACAATTTTTAATGAAGGTTTAATCTTTACCCACAGGGGTATCAGTGGACCATCAATTTTACAAATTTCTTCTTACTGGAAACCTGATAGGAGTATTGAAGTTAATTTATTACCAAAAAATTCAATGGATAAAACTTTAAAAGAAAGAAGAGTAAAAACACCAAAACAAAACATATCAAATGTTTTATCAGATTTTCTTCCAAGTAAATTAGCAATGGCTATTACTAGTTTGCTTAATATAAACCAAAAAATAGGAGATGCATCGAATAGCACACTAAACCAAATTTCTAATTTTATAAATAAATTAAATGTTTTGCCAACTGGTACTGAAGGTTACAAGACTGCAGAAGTTACTTTAGGTGGTATCGACACAAATGAAATTAATTCAGCAACAATGGAATGTAAAAAATACTCAGGATTATATTTCATTGGAGAAGTTATTGATGTCACTGGGCATTTAGGGGGACATAATTTTCAATGGGCTTGGTCAAGTGGCTATGTTGCAGGTCAGAATGTTTAGATTAAATAACAGTCCGCTTTGCAGCATCTGAAGTATGATCACCAGCTTCATCCCAATAAGGTATAGGTCCATAAATTTCTATTAAAAAATCTAAAAAAGCTCTTACCTTAGGTGACAAATGTTTGCCACTTGGGTAAACAGCATAGATTGGAACATCCTCTTGGACATATTCATCTAATATAGACACTAATGTGCCTGCAGCTAAGTGTCTTCCAACAACAAATCTAGATAACATAGCTAATCCACCACCATTAATTGCTGATCTAAGAATTGCATCGCCGTGGTTGAACTGTAACTTTCCTTTTGCGTGTATCAATTTGATTTTACCGTCTACTAAAAAATGCCATTCATTATAAGGACTTCCACTCCTAAATGAAATAATATCATGGTTTAATATCTCATCTGGGTGATTTGGTTTTCCATGTTTTTTTATATACCCTGGAGAAGCAAACAAAGTTCTTGGATTTGGAGCCAGTTTTCTCGCAATAAGTGACGAGTCCTTCATGACCGCAATTCTGATACCCAAATCAATATTGTTATCAACTAAATCAACAACCTCATCTGAAATAATCATTTCTATTTCTACCTCAGGAAAGCGTTCTCTGAATAAGGGAAGATGTGGAGCTATATGTCTATAAGAAAATGTTCCTGGAGCAGTAATACGAAGATGCCCTCTTGGGGCATTGGTAGCACTTGAAACAGCTGCTTCAGCCTCATCTACGTCACCAATAATTCGTCTAGCTCTATCAAGATAAGCTAGGCCAACCTCAGTAAGTGAAACAGATCTTGTAGTTCTATAAAGTAATCTTGCTCCTAATCTGTCTTCTAATGCAGAAATATGTTTTGAAACCACAGAGGGAGATAAATCTAACTCTCTACCTGCTTTTGCAAGTGAACCATTATCGGCTATAGAAACAAAAACTCTCATTCCAGATATTAGATCCATACATTACCTCTAAACAAATCTATATTTATCATAAAAAATTTTATTTTGTATAATACATTAATAAAACTTGAAATAATTTTTGTCATTTTGTATTACGAAATAGCATACGGCGTGAAGTAGGACACTTAAGACATTAAACGAGCCCGCGGAGGGGTGGCTGAGTGGCTGAAGGCGCCGGTTTGCTAAATCGTTAAAGGGAGCAATCCCTTTCGGGGGTTCGAATCCCCCTCCCTCCGCCATAAATCTCATTATATATACCTAATTTATACTTAAAATATGCTTATAATGTGTTGATATATATGCATTTTATAGGATAATCTTTTAAATTTTAATTCTTTACAGTCCAGTAAAATACATGTTATTATGTGGGGTATTTTGTGGGATAAAATGATAAAAAGACATCCTTTTAATAAACTAACAGCAATGACTGTTAAAAAGCTATCAAAACCAGGTAAATACGCTGATGGAAACAACCTATATCTTCAAATTGATATTTCTGGCGCCAGGAGGTGGATTTTAAGACTAACTGTAGGCCATAGAAGGCGTGATATGGGACTAGGCAGCACAATGATCGTATCACTTGAAGAAGCAAGACAGCTTGCAAGATTATATAGAGGTATAGCTAAATCTGGAGGAGATCCTTTTCTAGAACGTCAAAAGGAAAGAGGTTTTAAGGTTACATTTGCTTATTGCGCGCAAAAGGTCCACGAGTTAAATAAACCAACATGGAAAAATGAAAAATTTGCGCTTCAATGGTATTCATCACTTGAAAACCATGTACTACCTAAAATTGGTAAATTGCCCATATCACAGATAACCTCATCAGATATTTTAAATGTATTATCCCCTATCTGGAATACTAGAACCGATACAGCAAGAAAATTAAAACAAAGAATTCGCCTCATTATAAAATGGGCAAGAGCAAAAGGTTTTTTTCAAGGAGATGATCCAGTTGAACTAGCTGAACAGGCTCTTCCAAGAAAGAAAAGATCTGATAATCATCATAAATCTCTATCATATAAAGATGTGCCTGATCTAATCGTTAAAATTAAGGAAAGTAAAATCAGTCTTCCTACTCAACTTGCAATTCAATTTACTATTCTTTCCGCATGCAGGACTTCAGAAGTACTTAGAGCATCATGGGACGAAATAGACATGCAAAATCTTATTTGGACAATTCCTGCTAAGAGAATGAAAACTGAGAAGATACACGAAGTTCCTATTAGTTCAGGAATGAAAGACATACTAAAAGATGCAAAGGATAAAATCGATTCACCAGATTATATTTTTTCAAGTGATCAATCAGGAAAAGAATTATCTAACAACACTCTTCGTCTTGCCGTTCAAAAAAGGCTGGGTGTAGACACTACCATTCATGGAATGAGATCATCATTCAAAGATTGGGCAAGCGAAACCACCAATTTTGCAAATGAAGTCTCAGAGATGGCTCTGGCTCATGTAATACCCAACAAAACAGAAGCAGCCTATCGAAGAGGTAATCTGATGGATAAGAGACGCCATCTAATGCAAATGTGGAGTGATTTCATAAACAATAATCAAAGTAAAGTTATTCATGCATTCTCACAAAAAGGAGATAAATTTGGAAAGTAATGTAGAACCAAAATTTTTAAGGCTGAAACATATATTGGGTGATAATAAATCAAATCCTCCTATTAAACCAATTATACCTGTATCCAAATCAGCATGGTGGGATGGTATTAAAAAAGGTCATTATCCAAAGGGTATAAAAATTGGTCCCAACACCACAGCATGGAGATCTGATCAAATTCAGGATCTGGTAAATACTCTTTGTTCTCAAAAGTAAATATTTATTTAATACAGTTTAAATTTCAAAAAAAAATTTTTAAAAATATTTTTCAAAATAGGTGTAGCAAGTGTAGCAAGTGTAGCAAGTTATTGTTTTATATAGATAAATTCATGGCACACTTTTGGCACGTTTCTACACTTATCAGATCGTAGAGAACTTCAAAAAAGTTTTGAAAAAAATAAAAAATGAGGAATAAACTCTATAGGCTACTTTATAGATTTGATTTTCATCTAATATACAAATATAAATCAAATAATAACAGTACTTTAAGGGACCTGTTCTCAAGTACCAAGGACCCAGGTTGGACTTCCTAGAACATTGATACTTGTTTAAATATTAGTTTTTATTAGTTTCTATTTATAAGCATTTTTAAAAACAGGTATTAGTAAAGCTTTTATTTGATCTGAATTTAATGAATGTATTAGTGTTTTCTTTCCTAAAAAATCAACCTCTTTCATAAAATTTCTAAATTTACTACGATCGTAATCTAAACCCTTTTGTTTCATTTCTTCAGTAATTTCTAATATTGATTTTAAAACTACAGTTGAATTAGCTGAAGAGCTTCTTTCTAACAAACTAGATCTGTAGTCACTATTTGATAATAAAGTTTTAAGAAATGTTTCTGGATTTTTTTTGTCAAGATTAAAGGATAAATGCATTGTCCACCACAATCTACCTATTGCATTGTCTCTCATCCTTTGACGCCAATTAGCAGCAAAAATGTGGTTAAATAATTTATCTTTATCTGGCCAACGTTTTAGAAAATAAGATTTATAGTTGGACAAACATAAGGTAACCCACAAACGTTCATCTGTAGCGTCAGCGCGATTTAACTCTGGAAGCGCTTGATAGATTAAGATACAATTTTCTTTATCTTTTGAGTCTGCAATTGAACTTCCAGTGGGCTCTAGTAATTGTATATTCTGATCAAATTTATACCGCTCTACAAATGCTAATGTAAGTTCATTTGTTAGTTCATCAATTGATTTATCAATTAGATTATTATTTTCTTTAAAAGCAATTTTTAATTTTGCAATACTTTTAGATGTGAGTATTTTCATTATTCAGTTACCTTGTTTTTAATTTTTGAAAGTCCAAATTTTTTTGAGACTTTTTGCGCTAGCAAATTAAGTTCATCAACAGATGCATCACTATCAATACCATGCTCAAAATCTATTACTTCTAGAAAAAGTTTTGCCCATCTTTTTTCTTGGACACTTTCTTTATCTCTTCTGAATTCATCGATAGCTACTAAGATACAATCTTTGATTACGGGCATGAACAAATATTCTCGAATTTTCGTATTATCCCATAATTTCTTTATCTCAGACCCCATACGAACAATTAATTCATTATCATGATTTGGGTCTACACTATAATTATCTTCATCTAGTTCTTCATCAAGAACAACTTTTAAGAGTGATTTTAATCCCAAAGGTTCATAATCTAAATACTTTATTGTTGGTTCATCAAAGGCAATCATGTCACCTGGATTAAGATTAAAAGTTCTATAGACATTCTTACCATTTTTACTGGATAATATGTATTCAGGGTTTAACTCTTTACTCGTAAAGTCACTTACTTTTGAAGTAATTACTATTAAAGGATAAATAACAACACGTTGATATAAGTCATGTATATCAATAGAAACATGACCATTATCAGATGTTATACTATAAATTTTCTTAAAACCTGTTGATGTACAAGAAATATCTAACATATAACTAGCTTGTTTTTTTTCTATAAGATCTCTAATTTCATCATTAGATAACAGAAAACTATAATCTAATTTTATATATTGAGTTCCATCTTCAGATTTATCCACTGATGTATCAATATTACATTGAAAAGCCGTGTCTATATAATCATTATCCTCATTCGTTTCTGGGGATAACACTGGATATGGGAAAGCTTCAGTTCTTAATTTCATTTAAAAAACCCTCTAAAACAAATTCAGTTGCATTTTCAGTCAACTCTATTTCTAATTTTGTGCGTTTCTTTCTCGTGATGTCTATTTCACACCTTTTTTTATTTCCCTTGAGTAAAATAGGAGCGCTGCCATGCTCTCCTTTTTTTGCCAAATTAAAATAATATTTTCCAATTTCGGGGGGATCAAAAAAAACTGTGATCTTTCTGCCTTCATTAGAAACCTGTCCAATACGTAAGTTCTGGATCTGTAAACTTTTACCAAGTTCTGTGGAAGTTTTGTCACCATCACCAGGAACAACAATCTCGAAATCACCAGGATTTTTTCCGCCCCCTTCGTTAACTGTTCCTGTGCCACCTGTTTCACCAGAACCTGTGCCTGTGGTTCCTGTTCCAGAACCTTTGGTTTTATCTATTTTAGGCTTTGGTAAAGGTCCATCAGCAATGTTTATTAATAAACCTCTTTCTTGATCATTAGAAACATCATTATCATTTGAAAATTCACCAAAAAGTTCAGCTAATTCATCAACAATTAATTCATCAGAAGTTTGTGATGAAGCATATTTTTTTAGGACATCTTTAATTTTTTTAGTAAAACGTCTATAACTAGAAACTATTTTTAATCGCTCATTTTCGGGCAAATCGTCAACCCTACTAAGTTCAAAATCTGTATGTTGTGGATTCTCAAGTTTTTGAAGAATATTGTTACCTTCTTGACCCTTAACACAAACAAACATGTCAAAAAATTTAAAACCGGCAAATTGTTCTAAAAACTTAGCTTTTCTTGTTATAAGCATTCCAATTTTTCTAGAAATTCCAACTTTTTTCCATTTTACATCATTTGATAATCTTAAGTACCATTCTATTCTACCAATACCAGGTATCTCTTGATATCCACTCTCATCGTGGTGTCTAATAGTGTCAATAGACTTGAAACATTCTTTAATATAATCAACATCTATATCTTCATTTTCTTCACCACTATCAAATTTACCCTTATATTCTTCGTAAATTTCATCAATATTGTTTGAATTGATGTCTTTTCCACCAACACATACTTCTAATTTTTTTTCTTTAAAAGCCATGTAAAAATTAGCAATTAAGGATATAATAGTTTCAGGATACAAATCTTCAGTAAAAAATGTATATGGTATGTATACTGAACATCCAGTCTTTAGATTAGCTTCTTTTCTGAATTCTCTTGCCCATGAAGGTATTTCCTCATTTGTTAAAGGAGAAATATTTCTATCTTCATGACCATAATATCCAAAAGATCTAGTAAAATTATTATCCTTTAAATAAGGATGTTTGTGTGATTGAAGAATAATTTTTCCAAAAAATCTCTCTTTGGGTGTTTCTTCAACATTAGAATAATAAAAAACTGCCCTTATTCCACTATACAATAATGCAGCAACTGCTCCGTGCCCAAAGGATCCACCAGAGCCTCCATCTTGCTTAGCTGACAAACCTTGCGCTTTTAAAGCATGGAAAGCACCTTCAGGTGTCCCATCTATTGGTCCATGAAGTCCATTAGTTTCAGCATCATGGAAACACAATATACCAACATCTTTATTATTTTTATATTGATCAATAGAATTTTGAAATCTAAGTTTCCATAGATTATTATTTTTGTTGTAATCTTTTTGATAATCACGACATGCCTCAATATGAGGCCAAATATCTTTAAAACCATTAAAAGAATTTGCTTTTACTTTCTTTAAATCTAAAATTATCTTAACTGGTTTACCAATTTTGTTATTATGAGCATCCATTGAGTTTTGGACCAATTCTCTTACTAAAGAGGATAACTTAGTTCCTTTGAAATGATCACCTGAACCTGAGTTAGGGCCTTCAAAACCTGTTCCTTCTAAAAGACGAAAAACCCATTTTTTGTTATCTGAATTTGGCATTCTTTTTATCTCCTTAACTTGACTTTAATGTTAAAATTTTATTCAAAATTTCTAAAATTACTTCTGGATGCACAGCATTACCTAACATTTCGAGCTTTGAGGCTCGTGAAATGTCTGGAAAATTAAAATTTTTAATGTTTAAACCTTGAAGAGTTAATAATTCTTCAATTGTAAGTGTCCTTATTCCAAAATCATCAGATATGAATGGTATATTATGACCTCCCAATCCCATATTTGCAGTAAGAGTAGGACAAACACCCTTTTGAGTTGCAACTCTAACGTCCGATCTACGAACTTGATATACAAATTCTTTTCCATGTTTGTTGACTAAATTTTGCAACATATGGAAATGCTTATTTTCATTGGATAAATAATATGATTTATCCACCTTTTTTGATTTATTAATAATTTTCCATAATGAATGTGGTTTTGTTTCGACTAAAATTTCTTTACTTATTTTATTTGACCTAAAAAACTTAGAATGAAGCGCTACTACGTATAATCTATTTCTACTTTGTGGCGACTTAGTGTATTTATTAGTATTTAAAATCATAGAATTATTTTGGTTAACCCAATACCCCATGGATCTTAATTCCTTAATAATTACCGACAATCTCTCACCAGAATTAAAATTCTTTAAATTAGGAACATTTTCTAGAATTATTACTTTTGGATAATCTTTTAGTTCCTTTAATAATCTTGGAATTTCAAAAAAAAGCTTTCCCCTTGGATCCTCAAAACCTTTATTTTCTCCTGCTACTGAAAATGATTGACAGGGGAAACCTGCTGTAACCAGATCTATATCTTTATTTCTTACATTATCAACAAACGAAAGTTCTCTTATATCTTTCTTTTCAATATATAAATCAGGAAAGTTTGTTTTTAATGTTTTATTGCAATTTTCATCAATTTCATTGGCTAAAACAGTTTTAATTCCTAGTTTTTCTGTAGCTAGTATAAAACCTCCTAGTCCAGCAAAAAGGGCTACATGATTTTGTAAGTTAGTCATTTCTTATCTCATTTATTAAATTTGAAGTCTTTCTTTTTTGAATCTTTTAAAAATGAGTTTTCTAGCTCACGAATTTCATTTTTAAGAAAATTTAGCATTTGACTTGCCTCTTCTTTTGAATACTCATAATTTTGTTTATTTGATAAATTTCGAAGACTTGCTAAAGCTGAAAGAACTTTCTTCATTCGACTTTCTGCTAACTTGATAAACCTTTCATGTTTACTTTTTCTTATATTTTCTACCATTTTATATATACACTACATTTATTTATATCTACACTACATTTATAGTTAATTTTAATAAATTAATTTTAAAGTGACAATCTATTTTTATTATTAACCCAAAAAAATTATTAAGATTATTTCTAAAATATTCAATTGTGGATCAATTATAAAAATTATTGATAATGTTATTAATAAAAAAAAATAGCGTATATATTTAATTATTTGAGATGTAATACTATTTTTGCTTACAACATCTGTCTTTAATTTTGAAACACGCCTTGGAGTGATTACTCCTTCTATTAGACCCAATCTAATCAAATTATTTTTAATAGAATTTTGGCTACGGTTCAAATGTCTACATATTTTATAAATAGAATTTCCTTCATCAAACATTCTTGTAAGTTCTGAAACTTCCTGTTTTGAATACCTGCCAACTCTTCTGATACCTTTTATATTGGCCATCTATTTATCTTTAATGAATTTGTTTTCTCTAAAAGTACCTTCGAGTATTTCACCATGCCTATCAATAAGTGTTCCTTTACCATGATATTGTCCATGCTGAAACTCACCTTCATATTGCTCGAGAACATCATCACCATCTTTGTATGTCATTTTACCTTTTCCATGTGGCAAAAGCATATGATAGGGGTAAGGTTGTGAATTAAAATCATCTCTTAATTTTTTTCCATTATTATGCCACACAAGTGTTTCTGCAGCATATTCTGGTGAGATTAATGTACCCTCATAATACACACTGATAGAGTCTGCGTCATACATATTTCCTTCATCATCAATGTATGGAAGCATAATATTTTTTTTTTTAAATAATCCAAACATGCCCCCCCCTTAATTTATAATTTTTTTATTTTTTTTATTTACTTTCTTGTCAGGATTAGCTGGGTGATGTTCAAAAAATTCATCCCAAAATTCGTCTTCCTTGCCACTTTCTACAATCTTTTGATACCTCTCTAGAAAGTCATTTATTTCATCTACTGCTTCTTGAGGTATATCAATATATTGGTTCCCATCGCTATCGTAACGATGTTCCTTATTAATATTTACACCTATCCATAATATATTGATTTCTTCTATATATTCTGATCTCCACACAATTTCAGTCTTTTTGTAATCCAAATAACTGAAATAGTAAGTCAGACTTTCATAAGAGTGGAACTGATCCTCTATCTTTTTTAGTATTTGATCCCTGTCTTTTTCATCTGGGTAATATTTTAATAAAGCAGGACAAAAATAAACCTCACATTTATGGTTATAAATTTGTTTTGTAACAGTATTTTCACGTGGATCTACAATATGAGTATTACTCATAAACACTTCTCCTATTATCTTTGCTGATATATAAATTTTGATTTACTTGAATGAATTTATTAATTGATGAACGTAAAGAACCAATTAATTAATCATAATAATTATTTTTCTTACTATTTTATTAAGTGTCTCTTCAAAATTTTAAATTAAATGTGATTATCTATTTTTAAAAGTAACACCTAATAAGTGTGTGAATTAATGACTTTCTTTTACTTTTACACCGTTCTTTTCTAGTAGTTTTATTAATTTAAGGTATATCTCATCTACGGTCATAGACTTATCTATTGGTGTCATAAACAGTAATTCTTTTTTGGTTTTCTTTTCTTGTTTTTTTTCATTCATTTTATTCTCCAGGTATATCCTTTAAAAAGTAAAATAATTTTTAATTTTGTTTTTCATAAGGAAATACTTCAGATATGAAGTGATCATTATGATCGTTCTTTCGAAATTTCCTTATCAAGGTAGTTTTTTTGATACCAGCATCTATATATTCCCATGTATTGATTTCCTGCATGAAAATACGATCTGAAATGGTTTCATCTTGTTCATTTACTGTTATTAAACTCTTGTTTTTTTTCTTCATTCATTTCTCCAGTGAAATTCATTGATTCTTAGTGATCATAGGCTTCTTCAAGGGCCTTATCGAGATAGGAACGATCCAGGTTAAAATCTCTATAACCCTGTGCGATTGTTTCAAAATAATTTTTATTTGGAACAGCTTTGCCATCATGGTTCATAATGTAAACCATACCCTGATAAAAATATTTCTTTCGGTACAAACTTGGAAATCCCTCAAAACGATCAAGTGATTTCTCACAATTTTTGGTAATTCTCCACAAACCAACTTCAACGTGTGATCCGGGAGATTTCACTATGCTTGCAACATTATTAAATATGAGTTTGTAATCCTTAACTTTTGAAGACCCAATAGGCGTTGCATCGGGGCATCTATGTCTCATAGCTGATTTGTTAAGGTTGGCACCATATGCAATGTAAATCATGATTTTCCTTCCCAGACTAAGCCCACCATAGACCTGAGATAGTAATTTCGACTTTTCTCGTAAGTACCATTCTCTTTCATTTCAACTAATGATTTCATTATTTTAAATCGAGGAACTGGTGCTGACATTCCAAAGTATTTAATATATTTTTTTATGATTTCTTTTTTCATTTATTACTCCCATATTAAAATTTAAAGGAGCCTTAGCTCCTTTAAATCTAACTTAAATTTTCTTTGATTTATTTTATGAGGTCAGATTTTTGATCTGAGAAAATAAAGTCTACATAAATTTTAAAGCTTTGCTTTTTGTGTATCCATTCAGATTCATAGTAATAGTAAGCAAATGGTTTATCACCATCCAAGATATGATCGTTTACAAAACCTGATTTTTGATTGAGATTCATTTTATCTCCTATTTTACAAATCAGTTTTGATCTTTTTTCAAAGTCTGGATTGAATTTGATAGTATTATTACAAAAAAAACATTTAGCTTTATTCTGTCTAATATGAGTTTCAATAAAATAATCCACTTTGTTTTCAACACATAATTGGTTGGTTTTTTTATCGTCTGCTACCAACGCTACCTCCCTGCACTGTTCTAAAACCATATCCCCACTTTTCAGGATATTTTTTTTCAAGCCGAGCTAATGTAGACAACACTTTCACAGTTTTTGTTTTATTTCTCTTCTTCTTTTTAAAAGGCTTATTGCGAACGTGATATTTTTTACCTAAATATTTTTTCTGAATTTTTTCCATTTGAGAAATAGTTTCAGAAATATAAATTACATTTGAATTTTTATTCATTTAATTACTCCATATATTAAAAAAGAGATGATGAATTTATGTTTTAAATTGACCCGCTCGCCTTCAGGCATTGTGTTGCCACCGTCAGCTTTTGATTTTGGTCTGGTCGAACATTTAACCCTGTTCGATAGTCATCTTGGTCCCGTCCGCTAGGTTCAATTGAACCATCAAAGCGCAGTCCGTTAGGTCTGGGTAAGATGCGGGCCTTAAACTCATCACCTTGGTTACAGATCTCTGTTCAACAATCAGACAACCCAACTGTTTAGAAACCTGCTTCTCAATCTTTTTTAATTCTTGTTAATTTACTCTGATTAAAAATTTCATTATTTTCTCCTTCTCATAAGTAATAAGATTGGGAAGAATATTTTCTTGGAAAAAAAATTATTTTTTTTAGAAAAGATAATTTTCTAAAGATATTTTAGATATTACATGCATAAATAAGGGAATATTTAAGAATACCTTAAGTATTAATTAGCATGCCCCATTATTGCAAATGGAGCCCAATAAAAAGGATGTTTATATCCTTTATCTATTAGCTTTTGTATGCTTATCTTTAGTGCATCACTGTATTTTGTCTTTTGGTTCGAAATTGTTTTAAAAAATGTATTCATAAATATTCTTGTTGAAAGATCTTCTATCTGCCAATAAGTAACTAATATTGATTTTGATCCATTGATTAAAAAAGATGATGCTAAATTACTTTTTTGCGAAAAATTATTTTCCGTTTCCATAGTTTTACAAGAACTCAAAATAACTAAATCCGCAGATAATTTATTTTTCTCTATTTTTTTAGGAGTTAAAAAACTTTCGTCTAAAGCTTCAATAGAATTTGGATATAAAAGTAAAGATGTTTCCTTACTTTTATTTTTTTGGATCCTTTTGATTGTATGAGTACCTATTGAAAGAATTTTTGGATGTACATCTTTAAAATATGATCTTAAATTAATAATGTTTGCATCTTCATTTAAAAGTATTTTTGATTTATTAAGGCCCCAAATTTTTGAATTATTTTCAACCTCTATTTTTGTTTGAGGAATATCTTGTAGTGACAATTTACTAAAAATGTTAAAACTGTTTTTGTTTGAAGATGGAAGTTTTGAAACAGCTACACCTAAATAGAAATCATTATTTTTTGTTTTATATTTTTGATAAAAATCTGCAACTTTCAATAAGCCAAAAGATGGATATAAGATAAAATTGTATTCTTTCCAATACCAATCCAATAAAAGTCTCTCATTTGAATTTTTATTTAAGTTGTCTAAGGAAATTCCTCTTTTATTTTCATAATTCTTATTTTGATTAATGGTGTTACTTGTATTTTTTTGTGTTCCAATATTTTTATAAATCAAACTCGGAGGGATTTTTTTAATTTCGCCTTGAACAATATATTTTAAATTTGTAACTTCACTTCCAAGAATTTTCTCATTAGAAAAGAAAATATCTCTATATAATTCATTACATTTATTTTCCTGATAATTTTGATTAATAATATTAGTTTCGAATTCTTTAAGGCATTTTTTCAAAATTAAAGAATTTTTATGAATAGAGATTTTATATTTTTTATTAGTAATTGTATAAGTGGTATAATTTTGGCTTATAGAATTCTGAGAAATAAAAATAATGGCCTCATTATTTTTAATTCCTTTTCTAACATCCTTAAGACTCAAAGCTTTATTTGTTATTATTTCAAAAGCATCTTTATCTAAAAGCTCTATAGTTTCATCTAATTCTTTTAATTTTTTGTATGAATTAATTGCCAAGTTTGAATTAAAATTATTAAATTTTATATCGTCTAATCCATAATAAGAAGGTTTATTTTGCCTAAAAAAATCTACATTTTTCATCAAGTTAGATATGTAAATCTGACTAGTAATACCAATTTGATTTCTTTTAATATTAGCAGGGAGAACTAAAGTACCACTAGTAAATAATTCTTCGAGTGTTGAGTTCTTTGACGGAAAAAAATTTTTTTTATCATTTTCTATGATTTTATTAAAATAATTTAACGAAGCGGAGTGGAAATACCAAAGTTTAAAGGTTATGAAGCTTTTCTTATCTTTCTGAAAAAATTGTAATTTTTTCCAAAATAAGTCTAATAATATAGTTTTCTGTTCAAGTGATATATCTTCTTTTGCTAATTCCTTATTTATTTCAATAATATGAAGATAATTAATACTTTGGATCGACTTATCTTTGATTGTTTTTTCATTATATTTTGAATTCTGTGACCAAAAATAATCTATGTTTGTGCCTAAATTAACACAATAATCATAGTTATTGAACTTTCCAATAATACCATAAGGACCTGCAGCATAACCAATATTTGGAAAATTTTCTTTTCTATTTAAATAAAAATGAAACCGAGCATAAGCACGTTCATCTAACGACATTTTTTTTGAATAATATTCAATTCTCTCTTGAGCATTTGTAATATTTTTTTTTGAAAATGATGAACAATTCATTGCCAAAGAAGCCATATACAAATCAACAATATTATTTTGAAAATAAATGTTTAGAATTTTATAAATTGATTGAGTTGAAAATTTTTTATTTGTAGCAAACTGTATAAGCTTATAAGAAATAAAATTTCTCAAAGTTTTTTTTTCAACTGTTTTCAAAGAATTAAATATTTTGTGTCTATTAGTATTAATTTTATCATAATCTAAATTAACCTGCCTTATTAAATACCAAGTAAACTCCTCAATCTTATTAACATGTTTTAATGTCTTTTTTTTAACTATAAATTCATACCAACAATTTTTAAAATTATTATTAGAGCCGTCATTACCCCAAGCATCTAAAAATTTATAGGTGTCTATTGCTGGTTTTTTTAATTTACAATACCAAGCACTGTCATCAATGATGTCTAAATTAAATGTATGAAAATAAGATGAGTTTGCAAAATTTTGTTTTTGTATTTCTTTAAAAGAAGATATTTGATTTACATCATAACTCAAAGGCTCATTTGTGTTTTTGTTAAAATCAAATGTTAATAAATTGTAAGTTTTAGAAGTTGCTAATAAAATATCAAAATTTTTATTTTGCTCATAAAATTTTGTAATTTTTAAAAAAAGATCTTGGTCATAAATTATAATTTTAGGGAATTTTCTTTTTGATGTTTTTTTTCTTAAAACAAACTGCTTAGATGATAAGAAATCTTTAAATTTAAAACTTATTGGAAAATTATCTGTATTTATTTTTTTTGAGTGAATTCTGGAAGATACAAAAATTTTTTCTGTCGATTTCCATAAATTAAAGAAATATTTATTTTCCTTTGGCGAACAAATAGCAGTAATTATAATTATTGGTTGTTCTTTTAACAAATCAATCCTATTACAATTATCTTTTTCAATGATAGAAAAATTTATTTCTTTATTTATAATTGTTGATGAGAATGCGTTTAAAGAAGTTAAAATTAAAAATGAAATAAATAATAGTTTAAAAATAAATTTCATTAATAAACATTAGATTATAAACAGAATACGCTCAATATATTTAAATATATCATCAAATCAAATTTAATATATTCAAATATTTTAAATAAATTTCTTATAATTATAGAATTTTTAAGTGTAAGGAATGATACTAAAAAGTACCATTCCTAAAATGTTTATCGCCTTCTACGTCGCCGGATTTTATTGGCATTATTCCAATGTTTGTCAAAATCCTTTCCATATATTAGTCTTCCTAGCATCCAAAAAATAAACAATGTTATTACCTCTAGAAATACATATATGAATGAACAAACTTATCATCGTGAAAAATGGCACGACCATTATTATCACCTTTGGACATAAAAGCATTTTCAAGCCCAATTGATAAATCCATATCCCACTCAGAATTATTAAATTTTTCAAAATAAATCTCAGGTTTTTCAAATGTTTCTGCAACAGTGTTTTCATCTGCAGCCCAAACATTAATGGATTTCTTTAAATTTTTCTTGCATATTTCATTGTCAGAAAATACTTCAATAAATGGTCTTCCTGTACCGAAAACAATGTAACCGTTTGAATTAACCTTTTCGATTTTTTTGAATAAATTATCATTTTTTCTTGATTTTAATATATCGCCAAGATCAGAGGTTGAAGAAGAGTAATTAACCTTTTCTGAAAATTCGTCAATATCCTGCCACACCATACTTTGAGTGTCACGTCCATCAGAGTTTTTTAAAAATTCAGCCTTCTTATCTCTGGTTCTTGGTGAAAGTGAAAAATCACTTTTGGAAAAACGAGCATTCTCACTCCCTCGATATCCCCAACGACCTCGCTCAACACAATATACGGGCACCACCGCATCAGATTGATCCTGAATTATAACAGATCTTTCTGCAATTCTGTTTTGTTTGGCACCTATAATAGCTTCGCCGTCTGTAATGAATAAAAGATTTTCACTATCGTTTATAATTTTTACCTGTGAAACTATCCCTTCATCAGAAACTTCTTCAGCCTTCGCCAATCCTTTGTCATACAGTTCGTCAAAAGGTACAATACGGTCATCGTGTTTTAAACTATCTATTTGTACTGGTACGATTTTCAGGTTGTTTATATTTATCATTTCCTGAAAATTAATTTCTTTAAATGTATTTTTAAATATCTGCATTAAACAGCTCCATTGTTATATTCACAAGTAATAAGATTGAGAGTTTACTTTTCTTGGAATTTTATTTTTTTATTTCAAATTTTTAAGATAGTTTCTAAATTTATCCCCTAACTTAAAATGATCGGCACCTTGAATAAGCTTTTCAAGATATCCCGGTCTTGGCTTGCCTGATGATGATTTGGAGGCAATGTAAACAAGAGCTGGTAACTCAACACATTCAAGCTTGATAGATTTTTCAGTTTTTAAATATGTTCGAAAACGAACACCCTCTTTTTCATCAAGTGTCTGAATATGACTATCGCTTACAGCCCAAAGAATTCCACAAGCGTACTCACCTGGAGCCTGAATAATGGTTGCTACCCCTCTTTCATTAATGATTGTCCTGTAATTATCAATATATCCAACACCAACAGGATCAGCTCCAGGACATCTTTCTTCCATTTGGATAGGGTCCATGTTTGATCCATATGCAAAATAAAAGTTTGGATGTCTGGTAGTCACAAATGCTTCAAACAATTCTGTTTTAACCATAGGTAAAATTTCATAAAAGTTTTTTACAAAATTTTGAGAGTAGTTCAAAAATTCCAATACATATTCAATTGAAATATTTTTATCATCATTCAATCTGTTGTCACTGAAAAATTCTACTGCAGCCTCTAGATACAGATATCTGAATTCGCTATCCATATACTCTCTTACAAACGTGTTATTATAGGACTGAACAAGCAAATCCATAAGTCCAGTAGCAAAAAAAGGGTTCTTTGTAATAATATAAGTTCTAGGTTTTAAAAAACCTTCTGAACTCAATTTTTCCTTAATTACCTGAATCTTTGCTCCACTCCAGTAAATATGATCTGGGAAAGGAAAATGTTCTTTTTTAAAATCCTTTCCATTTTTGATAATCCAATTGACACCGGATCTTTCAACTCTTCTTTTAAGATCCTCAAGTCTAAGTACAATCTTATTTGTCATTTTCTTTAAATCCTGAATAGTTGTTTCAGGCTCGTAATATTCCTCATTTGCGTTATGCATTATTTTTTCCTTAATTTAATTGATCTAATTCATTAATTGATGCAAGGCCTTCAATTGCAGGCATTCCGTTATCAGATACAGAAACAAGGTGCCCATGAAAAATGTTGGCATTTGAAATCACCTCATCAATCATCTTTTCTCTGATTGCCCATTGTCTTGTAATGGCAGTTCTTTCCTTTTGAAGTTGTTCTGACATTTTAAAAATGGGTGAAAGCATGGCTGTCATAGTATCTGCAAACCTTTTACTTATCAGGTAATCAAACATAACCTGGGCTCTGTCAGTTCTAACCAGTTCTGCATTTCTGATTTTGGCAATATTTACCAAACCATGTCTCAGAATTTTTGTGACTGTTACAAAATCACTGAAATGACAAACCCATATACCATCAACCAAATGAGGTTTTTCTTTATCAACAGGCATTGTTTCAGTTACTAAAACACCTACGCTGGCATTCTGTTTTGCAACATCTTTTTTTAGTTTCTCAATCCATGGTTTGGAAAATGATGTTGTTCGTTTTGCCTCAAAATAAATTGATCCAGAAACAGCTCCGGATGGTCCCCTTACTCTAAGCACACTATCCGCTCCAGCCTGTCCTCTTTTAATTTCTTCGACATTATCGCTGGGAAATTCTCTTTCAAGAATTTTTTCAATAAGAATTTCCCCCGCCTCACCTTGCATTTGCTGTGATCCCTGTCGGCTCTGCCTTTCTAGTTCAGCAATGGAATTCTGGAGACTTTGAATAGTTAAATCTTTTTCGGAAATAACATTGTCATTATTTGCCTTTTCTGTTTTTAAAGCTTCAGTTACAGCAATTGAAACTGCCAAATTTTTATCTTCTTCAATTTTCTTTAATTGATTTTCTTTTTTTAATTTTTCAATCTCAAGCTTGGCTTTACTTAATTCCAGTTCGGAAATCATCTTAAGATTACCTTTTACTTCACTGTTAAGCTGATCTACTGTTGTTTGAAATTCATTTTTAAGCTGCTCTCTTAACATTGCTTTTGATGTCTCAAGATTTTCTTTATTGGTTTCCCTGAGTTTTTGTTCAATTTGACTTGTAAGTTTTTTTTCAATCTCACTTTCAAGTTTTTGAGCAAGTTCTCCTTTTGCGAATAAAGAAATATCAATAGTTTTTTTACAATGAGGGCATTCAATTTCGTTTGATTGTGTAGGCATTTTTTCCCCTTTGAAATTTAGGTTAAAGGCCAAATAATTGGCATGTTCATTATGTAATAAGATTGGGAGAATATTTTTCTTGGAAAAATTTCTCTTTTTTTATTTTATGGTCTTAGTGCTTTAACCGAGATCTTGTTTGATGGAAAACAGTAAGCACGTCTCCACTATTTTCAATAAGCACTACACCATTTGCCTTTTCTGCAAGAGCCGGTTTTACAACTTTCTTTTGAATTAGCTTTTTAATTCTCTTCCTTGATACAAATATTGCATTTGCTCCATCTCGGGAATATTCAACCTTATCAGCCTGATCCATGATGAATTGGACAACATCACCAGTAATACCTCTTTGTTGGATTCTGTGTTTTGCGTGATTTGTCAAATTTAATGTCTGCATTTTTCTCTCCTTTTTTTTCATTCATATGTAATAAGAATGGAAGGAGATTTTTCTTGGAAAAAAATTATTTTTTTATTTTCCAAGAATTTTGTTTTATTGTTCTTATAATATTCGTACAAAAACTAATTGAATAATATGGCAGAAGCAAACAAATCCCAGAAGCATAACCAAAATAGTCTCGCTAGAGAAATTTGGCGAGATCGCAAGAGTTATATATATTATGCTCAAGCAAGATTTAATATAACACGCGATGATGCCGAAGATTTATTTGTAAGAGCTGGTTTTAAAATTGTGGAGAACCCAGAAAAAATTGATCGAAGTAAGAATTTAACTAATTATGTGAAAAAAAGAATAAATTGGATATTTCACGATGATATTGAAAAAAAAGAACGTGATGAAGCTGCTCTAGAACGCTCTGTCTATAACTTAAGTGATAAAGATGAGCAATTTTTTGATTTCAAACCATTTGAGATTAAGAAACCTTTACACTTGAAAGAAAATTCAATCAGAACAGAAAATAATGACAAAAATAAAATTTTCATATCTACAAAAAATCCTCATAAAGCAAATTTGGGTTCTGCTGTAATTTTGACAGGATTTAATGATAACGAGCTCAGTGAAAGAACCAAAGATAGATTAAGAAATAAATGGGGCAATGAAATTGTAATCGACGAAATAATTGATGAACATACATTTTCAATAAGAGTTTGGTTTGATCATGAAATTAGTGAAATTGGCATAGGTGGAAAAAATGTAAGAGTAGGAATAAAATCAAAACCCTCGGTTTTAAAAAATGAAAATTTATCAAAAGTTCTTTCAGAAAATACTGAAGAAGATATAACAATACTTAAGATGAGAATTGATGATTGCAAGAAGCAATTTACTGAAAGAGAAAAAGCAATTTTGGATCTTAGCCTGCATCCTGATCAAGATATAACTAACCAACAAAGACCTACAACTGAAAAAATTGCAGAAATACTCGGTATGGCAGCCGGAACTGTAGGCGACCTTGCTATTCAAATTAGAGAAGCGTTTATGAATTGCATCGAAGGAAAAACTAGGGTGAATGTCTGATGGCTGAACAACATTTTAAAATAATTAGGGATTTAATAGATAGCCATCAATTAGAGTTAGACGAATTAAGTTTAAAAAAAGATCAACTTTTAGAAGATTTAAGTTTCTATGAACAAGAAAGATTTTTAATTAGAGAACAGCAAGAAAAAATTGAAGAAGAGAAAGCTATTTTTAAAATTGATAATGTTACGATTGGGGATCTTGAAAAATTTCTATCATGGCATGAAACTAACGGTGACAATTTTAAAAATAATTATTTTATAGAAAGTTTGATTAAATCAAAAGATAATGGTGAAAGCATATATGGTTCTACAGCAATTAGTTTTATTAATCTTCTTGAGGAGTCCATTGATAAAGGTTTTGAATTAAATAAGAGACTTGATGAAGGTCTTGAAGATTTTATTAAAAAACAAACCTCAAATAACACCAATCAGAATTTTCTGATCAAACCAGACATCAGAAATGAAAATCAGTTAAATGGTGAATTAGCTTTTGTAAGATCTAAAATTAGAAAAAATCAAAGTGAAATTGAAAAGCTTACTAGTTTAGTATCCTTTGCCAAGTCTATTGATAGTGAAAAAATACTTGCTTTCACAGATGGTTATTTGGATATGAAAGAAGCAGAAAAATTTAATTTAATACTTGAATATGATGGCGAGCTCAGAGAAAAAATTGAAATACAGAAAAAATTTAATTCATATTCATTAAGTCTAAAAAATCATTATGAAGGACCTGACGCTTCAATTCTTGAAAATTGGCTTAAAATTGAAGAAAATTCAAAAAAAAATGAAGAAATTCTGGCCGAATTTATTTCAAAAGACAGAAGTCTTTTTTCTAAAATAAAAGACTTTATAACTTTCAGACCTTTGGATTTAAGTTTTGCAGCAATCACCCCCCTGTTTATTGGGGCTGGATTATTATATGGAACAAACAGTACGATTGTTGCATCAAATCCTGCAATAATTCAATTATCCAGTTTATCTTCAGACTCTGAAATTTATTTAGAAAGTGTTGAGAATACTTTTCCGGGATCTAATGCTATGATATCGAGAGGAGAAAATAATTTAGTTGCTAGTCAAAGAAAAGTTTTAAATTTTAAAGACTGTACTCTTCCAAAATTAAAGTCAGACCCAAAAGCATTTAATAAACAATTTCACATTATGGTTACAAATCCTAAAACCAAAAAAACTTTTAAATTTTCAGATAACGACAAATTACTTTCAGGTAATGAAATTGAGTTTTATTTTGACTATAATAATAATGGATCAATTTATATAGATAATGTACTTAAATCTAATGAAGGTTTAAGAATACTAGAGAAAATCGAAGAAGACACTCCATGCGAAACAGAAAATTTTTTAATAGCGGATTATAAAGCTAACACTAGATCAAAAATTGGAGAAACATATTCAATAAACCCACCTTGGAGAAAAGAGAGAATAATTATCTTCTTCAAAGATGAAAAAAGTGAAGAAAAATACCCAATTGGTCTTTTGAATTATCAGCCTACAACCCTAGAAATTTTTGATAAAAAATTTATGAATATGGAGTGGGAAAAGAAAAAAAATGTTCAAGAATTAGAACGTAACGGGCTTTATAAACTTTATTCTAATGTTTTTAAAAAAACACTATATGCACCAAATATAAAATCATGGAAAAACATAGATGAAGATAAAAATGATATTAATAATATTTTTATAGATTTTGACGGAGACAATAAGGCTGAAATAATAGCAATCATTAATGATGAAAAAAATGTTGAGTATTACGTATTTGATACTAATGAAGACTCTATAGGTGATATTCTTGTTTATCCAAAAATTGAAGAAAATTTTATAAGTTACGAATGGTTGATTGATACAAACTACGATGGCTTCATTGACCAAATGGGATATGATGAAGATGGTGATTGGAAAACAGAAAAAACCAAGGATATGTAGTTTTGAAAAAATATATTATATTTTTTATAATAATTGTTTCATTTTTAAATATTTCTTTAAAAGCCGAAGATTATAATTTCAAAAATTACACGCTAAATGAATTCATAGATAAATCTAATTCAGACCTTGAAAAAGCAAGTAGTATTAAAGATTTTCAAAATTTCTTAAGAAAATATGATTTTTCTAAAGTTCCAAAAAAATTTCATCAAGATGCCTCAACTTTAAACATTCTTGCTTCTGAATTTTTGGTATGGAGAAATCAGAAGGTTGACATCAATAAATTTATGCAATTCTTAAGCAAAAAAATCAAAAGTCAAAACTTTAGTGAACAGGACATTCTTAGATTTCTAATTTTAAATGAAACAAAATTTTTTAACATCGAAACCAAAATAGTTACCACATTTTCAAATACAGAAAATGGTAAGATTTTTTTATGTTTGGTCAAAGAAGATGATTGCCAGAATAAAAATCTGCTAAAACTTTTTAAAGACGAGTTTCTATTTTCAAATTCCATTTTAAGTTTGCATGTTTTTGATAAGACAAAAGCAAAGTTGATTTGGGGACGAGTTTTTAAAAATATTATTAAAAGCAAACATATATTGATCGATGATAAAATAAAAATATTTGCTCATTTTAATACACGTTTAAACTCTATTTTTAGAGGTTTCACTTCCCAAGAATTCATGGCACTTTCAAATTATCTTACTGATGAAGAGATAAAAATATTATTACAAAATAAAAATATTTTTAATCAATATAAGGATTTAGCACTTGAGAGTATTTTAAGAGATAATGAAAAATTATTAAAAACTACTAACTTCAATGAAAGTTACATTTTTTATGATAACAAGATTAATAATTTTCTGAAAAATAATGTCTCTGAATTCAATCAGATTTATATATTAGAATATCTTAATGAGATTTATCAACTTGATCCACAGAGATTATTTAATCCTAAAAGTTGGTACGAAATTATAAAGATATTGGAAAGAAAGGCATATTCAACTCAAGGTGAAGGCTCTGAATTGCACTTAAAATTTCTTGATAAATTAATTAACATTGCTTCAGAAACCGACACGCAATTAAAAGATGGATATGTTAAATACGCACTTGAAATATATAAAAAAGAAAAGAATGACAGTGTGAATTTAAAAACTCTTGATAATATTTATGAAAATTATCTTAAAAAAAATAATAATTTCGATGATCTAATTTTATTCTACAAAAATAAACTAAAAATTAAAAAAAATAATCTAGAAAAAATTAATTTAAAAAACAGACCTGAAATTTCAAATTATTTTAAAATATCATCTATTGTCGGTGTCTGCCAAACCACCCTATCACTAAGTCAACACTATGTTCAGCAAGGTAATGGAGATCTTGCGAAACAAATAATGTTAGATCATTGTTCTCCATTTTTACCAGAATTAATTAACTATTCCAAACAGATGGCGATACCATATATTTTTCAGCAATACTTCATGTCAGTGGTTGAAAATTTAGTTAAAAACAAAAATAATTTTATTGATTTTAAGTTAATCAATAAACTTGCGTACGATGAATCCATTATTTTTAGCTCTCGAATGAAAATGCTAATTATATTGACGCTATCAGAAAAAATTAAATTCTCTGAATTCAACAAGATATATGTTGAAGAAGTATCCAAAATTGCAAATGACGATGAATTAATTCAGGACATAGCAAATAGAAAATTTATACTTAAATTAAGTGAAAACTTATTAATGAATTTAAGTGATGATGCATCAGGTATTGATTATCAATCTTTTTTTGATCTGAAAAATAATCTTATTAAATTGTTAACAATTCAACTTTTGACTGATGCCAAAACAAACTCATTTTCTGACAGCTATCGATCTTATAGAGGATTAGACGATCAAAATAAGATAATGAAAAACCTAATATCATTTTTTAAAGGCAACAAGAAAAACAAAAATATATCTTTATTAACACAACTTATTATATACGAATATTTATTTGAAAAAGATAAAACCAAAATTAAAAATTCAAATTTATTAAGATTGTTGATTTTAAGCAAATTTTCTAATTCAGAGTCTTATATTAATTATCAAGCAATAATTAAAAAAGAGAATAAACACAAATATAGAGAGTATTTTGAAAGAAGAAAAAGATTATTACTCCTATCATCCAATAATTTAAATGATAATAAAGACATAAGTAAAGACATTGTGAAATTTATAGATGAGTCAATATTAAGTGAAAAATATTATGAAATATCAAACCAAGAATATTTAGATAAAATTTTTGATTTTAATAAACCTTTAGTAGAAGAAATTCAAAATAACCTATCGTCTAATCAGGTTTACTTAAACTTTTTTGAAATAAAAGACATTAACAAATTATTAATTTACGGAATTTCAAAAAACGATGTAAAAATCAAACTCATTGATGATTTAAAATCAATCAATAATGAAATTATCGATTATAACAAGGCTATAAATGGTCAGTTAACAAATTATAGTTTGAACAGAGTTTTTAAACTGCAACAAAAAATACTTCCTTTATCGATTTTTAAAAATAATATTGATGAAATAAGAATATCAGCAGATGGAATTTTTTATAAGTTGCCCTTTGGAGCTCTTATATTAAAAGAAACTAATGCCGTATTAAATCCACCTATTTATATGGCCTCAAGAGGTATATCAAAGCAAAATAGTCAAACAGAAAAATCATCAGGACTTGATAGTATACTGTGGTTGAATCACGTATATAACGTTACTTATGTACCTTCTATTATAAAGTTTAAAAATAAGAAAAACAGATTAACAAAAAAATTCAAATTCTTGGGTATAGGAGATCCGAAATTCAAGTCATCAAAACTTACATATGAAGGTAAAAATATTAATCTTGAAAAACTTGTACCTCTTCCCTCAACCAGAGAAGAGATAAAAATGATATCTGATCTTTTTAAAAAAAATGACAGAAAAATTCTAATTGGAGAAAATGCTAGTGAGGAGATTTTTAAAAAGCAATTATTAGATAAATTTAATATCATTGTTTTTGCAACTCATGGATTTATGACCTCTGAATTATCTCCAGTATCCGAACCAGGACTTGCTCTCTCAAATTTTGGAAGTCAAAACACTGAAGATGGTTATCTATCATCTAGTGAGATTATCTCTCTTAACCTTGAAGCAGATTGGGTTTTATTAACAGCTTGCAATACATTTAACACAAAAGATTCAGATCAAAATCCTTTTGCAGGTCTTGCAAGTTCATTTCTTTCGGCTGGATCTGATGGTGTAATGTCTACTTTATGGCCTATAGAAACTAATTCTGCTAAAAATTTTTCGATTTCAGCTGTGAAAAAATTTAAAAATGATGGTTTTTCACGATCACAAAGTCTTCAAAAAGCTCAACATGAATTAAGAAAAAGCAAAAATTTACAATGGCTCCATCCATTTTACTGGGCGCCTTATGTGAATATTGAATCCACTATTAATTAATTTATTTATAGAAATCAATTACTTAAATAATTAATTATCTATCTTCCAAGAAAAATGGCCGGCCAATCTTATTACTTATAACAAGTCAAGATGATGAGTTTAAGGCCCGCATCTTACCCAGACCTAACGGACTGCGCTTTGATGGTTCAATTGAACCTAGCGGACGGGACAAAGATGACTATCGAACAGGGTAAAATGTTCGACCAGACTAAAATCAAAAGCTGATGGTGGCAACACAATGCCTGAAAGCGAGCAGGTCAATTAAAAAGATAAATTTATCATCTTTTTCAAAAATTAAGGAGAAAGATAATGCTAGATAATTATGATTTAAAACCAAGTAAACTTGACGAAGTAATCGAAGTTTTTACAGAATTTTCAGACCTTGATGATGGTGAGTTTTCATCAAAGGAATTATTTCTTGCTGCAAACAATTTTTTAGAAATTGCACGAGGAAAAATCAGTAAAGAAAAGATCAATGAAAGACAAGGCTATCCTTCATATTATGCTCAGGACACCTACACTGTCATGACTAAAAAGCCATGGAAAACATACTATGAATATTATAGCTCAAACCAACTCCATGATCCTTGTTGTTTAGACTGGAATGAGGGGTTTAATAAATTCAACCAAATTAATATGGGATGGAATTAATGCATAAAACAGAAAAATTTAATGGCCATATGGCCTTACTAATTGAAATGGAAAATGGGCGTAGAATTTCACGTCTGGAATCTCAGATACTCTTCGGTGTTCAAAACCTTACCGCTGACATAAGTCAAATGAAACGCGATGGCTATATGATTAAATCAACAAAAGTTCCAATGGCACGCATTTTAAAAAGGATGAATGAACATTGTACTGTCATTCCACCAAAAGAACTTCCTGTTAGAGATATTCTTGTGAGTGAATATTGGATAAGTAAATGAGGCGCTTGTTCAATAGAAAACAAAGAATAACTCTCAGACTTTTATCTGGAAACCTTTGTGGCATTTGTGGAAATGTTCTGAAAAAAAACTTCCATGCTGATCACAAAATTCCATTTTCCAAATCCGGAAAAACAATTCTTAAAAATGGAATGGCTTTATGCCCTACATGCAACCTTAAGAAAGGCGCAAATTAATGAAAGAAATTAAATTAAGACCTTGGCAGGCAGATGCTCAAAGGCAAGCTATTGATTGGTATAACAATGAAAATAATAAACACTTTGTTATAAATGCAGCCCCTGGTTCAGGGAAAACCATATGTGCTTCTGTAATAGCAAGAGAATTAATCAAAAATAATATGATTGATCGCGTTATTGTAATAGCTCCACGTTCAGAAATTGTTAGGCAATGGGGTAATGATTTTGAGTTTGTTACTGGAAGACATATGATGAAAGTGACCTCATCAGATGATATAGATGGCTACGGAGAGGATTTGTGTGCAACCTGGGCAGCTATACAGAATCTGCAAGAAGCTTTTCATTCTGTATGTTCATCATCACGGACACTAGTAATTTGTGATGAACATCATCATGCAGCGGTCAAAGCTGCATGGGGTGACGGTGCAAACAGTTCATTTTCAAATGCTAAATATGTATTAATACTGACTGGAACACCGATTAGATCAGATGGTCAAGAAACTGTGTGGATGGCCTATGACAGTAATGGTAGAATAAATCAGCCTGTAGAAGGTACATATACCCTAAGTTATGGTAAAGCTGTAGATTTAGGATATTGCAGGCCAGTTACATTTCACAGACATGAGGGAAACTTTTCAGTTTCGCTTGCTGGAGAAACTCTTGCAAATGTAAACAGTCAATCCAAAAATGATTTAACTAAGGACAAGCTTAAAATAACTGGCCTTCAACAGGCTCTTGATTTTTATAAACTTGCTTGTACAAGACAGTTCAAAAGTGATCAGATAACACCTGATGTAGATTCATATCAGGGAACTATGATTAAATGGGGCATAAATAAACTAAATGAGACAAGACTTCAAATGCCTGACGCAGGAGGTCTTATAATAGCTCCAAACATTGCAACAGCAGAGCACATGAGCAATATCATAGAATTACTGGAAGGAGAAAAACCTGCCATGGTTCACAGTAATATTGCTAATGCAGAACAAAGAATTGCCTCCTTCAGAAGATCTAACAAGCGATGGATGGTATCAGTTGCAATGGTGTCTGAAGGTGTGGATATAAAAAGACTTAGAGTTCTGATTTATCTACCATCTGCACAGACTGAGCTTTTTTTCAGGCAGGCAATTGGTCGTGTAGTAAGAACCATTGGTGAAAACGATATGACAAGTGCTTATGTTGTTATGCCATCACTTCCTCAGTTCGAGAAATATGCACTTAGAGTTGAGAGTGAAATGCCAGCTAAATTCAGGAGTTCTGTAAAAAGACCTACACATAAGGTATGTCCAACTTGTGAAACTGAATGTTCTCTTGGAGCTCAAAAATGTGACGAGTGCGGGCATGAATTCTTTGAAATATCAAATCAATTAAAATCATGCCATCATTGTGGCCATTTAAATGATCTTAACAATTATGAATGTGATGAATGTGGTTCAAAATTAAAACAGGAATTCATTGTTGAGTTAAAAAATGCACTCAGAGACGGAGCTATAATTCGTGGAATGGATCTCAAGGAAGAGGAGGTCAAATTTGGTGAAGCTATGGGAGATTCTCTTATAAATGACATACTTTCTTCAGGTGATGATGTTCTTATTAAGTTATTAAACAAGTTACCCAAAGAAAGTTTTGCAAGACTTGCCAAGATGACCTCTCAGTCAAATCCATGTTCAAAATAATAGCTTGAAAATAAGTGGATCAAACGAATATGTCGTTTGATCCAAAATCAATTAAAAGGACAAATCTGAATGAAAATAAAAATAATAATTTTTAATATATTGACCCTAATCATTTTTAAATCTCTTGCCTATAGTGAGAATTTTTTACTTAATGCATCAAATTATACTGTAAAAATAAAAGCAAAATCACAATATCCTTTTGCTGAGACTAAAGGTGCTGGTAGTTGGATGGGTGCAGGATTCCTGATTGATAAAGAAAAGGGATATTTTTTAACAAATGCTCATGTTTCAGGAAGAGGAGACACAAAACTCAAGTTAAAATTTAAAAATGGTTCATATAAAAGTGTAAAACCAGTTTATATTGATCCTGAATATGATCTTGCTATTCTTAAGATAAATCAAGATGATATTCCAAATTATGCACTTGAAGCTGATCTTGATTGTTACTTTCTTGCAAAACCAGGTACAGAAGTAGCTGCCTTTGGTCATCCAAATGGTCTCTCTTTTTCTGCATCTCGTGGAATAATTTCCCAAGAATTAGTTTTAAATGAAAGAAAAGTTATTCAAACTGACGCTGCTATTAATCCTGGTAATTCCGGAGGCCCTTTAATTAATCTTAAAAATGGGCGTGTTGTTGGAATAAATAAATCTAAATACAAAAGAAATTCTGAAGGGCTTGGATTTGCAGTGCCAATATATATTGCCTGTAAAATCTTAACATTACTAAAAGAAAAGAAAGATCCCTCTCCACCTATTATGAACATTAGATTTGCTAAAGACATAGATGAGGTAGAGAGCAATATAATAGCTTTTCTTAAACATAATAATAAATATATTGAAATGGGTTCGCGATTAATAGAAGCCAATGGATATAAGATTGATGATTCAAGTGATCTAAATTTTATTTTGAGAGGATCTAAAAGCCCAACAGTTTTGAAAATTCAAAATGAAAATAGAATAAAATCTTACACTATTCACTTCCAGAAACAAAAAAAAATCTTAGACCGTGAGTTTTTATTTCTTGATGGAGCAATAGTCTCAGAACAAATTCAGGTTGATAAAAATTTTCTCAACAGAAAATTCTATATTCATTCGGTTTTAAAAGGATCAGGTGCAGATCAAAAAGATTTAGGGCCTGGATGCTGGATAAGATTTGTAAACAGAGTCAAACCTGAAAATTTGGTAAAATTATATATTATTCTGAGAGCAAAAAATGTTTCTAATATTATATATGCTTGTTGGTCAAACAAGGATCACATATTAACACAAAACTACCATACAAAAATTAGAATCAATAAAGAAAAAATTTATCTAAAATCTACAAATTTTATATTACCAGAATTAAATGACATAATTCTTGCTCAACATAAAAATTAGTTAGGAATAAAAACAAAGTCTCTTCCAACATGACCGGCTCTTTCAATAGTCCCAATCTCTGGAGTTTGTTCTACATTATATGCAAGAGCCTGCTCTGTTATTTTTCTATTAATTTTATTAAAAAGATCAAAGGCAGTCATTGGCTTTAGATTTGTTTTAAGAGTATTCAAAAACATTCTGGCAAAAATAGAATAATCACCTCCTCCTCCATCAAGGACTGGTTTCAAACCTCCAGATGAAATTGCAATTCTTGATTTTGTCTTAAGATATAAATCTATGGCGTTTTTATTATTATCATTATTTTTGTCTGTGGAAATTCCTCTAGTTAGGGCTCCTGAAAAACACGAGTCTGCCATTAAAAGAATATTTTTAGCTTTATTCTTTTTCATCTGTCTTATGATGAAATTATTACTTAACCAGTTGCTTTCATCATCTAATTTTGCGTCTACCGGCAACCAAAAACCTTCATTCATATCTAGATGACCGTGACCAGCATAATAAATTAAAAGATGATCATTGGAAGAAATTTGAGAATTCAATTTTGTAATTTCAGCAACTAATTTTTTTCTATTTGCGTTTTTAAATACGTATGTTTCAAAACCATACTTTGATTTCAAAATCCTATTAAGTTCATCAACGTCTTTTTCAGGAGTTTTAAGATTATTCATGAACTCATATTTGTAATTCGCTATGAGAATTGCATAAAAGTTACCCTCATTTTGATTTTCAATCAGTTTTTTATCCTTTTTGGAATTTAATTGTTTTTCCATATTATAAATTTTTGTTTCCAAGGATTTTATTTTTTCAATTGCTTTAGATAATTCTGTCGTTCTTATTTTTTCTTGCGTAGGTTCTATGTCTAAATTTTTTTCATTTTCAAACGATTTTTTTTTAGATTGGTTTTCAACTAAAATTTGTTGATCAAAAATCACACCTTCACTTGCAAGTTCTTTGAGACTGAGATCGTCTCCTTGTGATGCAGCTAATTTAAAGAGCTTAATTGCTTCTTCCTTGTTTTTTTCAATACCAATGCCGTCTTTATATAGCAAACCCAATTGAAAGTGAGCCTTAGTAAATCCATTGGCAGATGACAGAGAAAAAAACTTAAAAGCATTTTCTAGGTCTACTTCTGTACCATTCTTGTTTTTGTATATTAACCCCAGATTGTATTGGGCTTTTGCAAAGTCTTTTTCTGATGATGAAGTATAAAGGTCTATAGCTTTTTTTAAATCTTTTTTTACACCCTCACCTTTTTCATATAACAACGCAAGATTATATTCTGCAAATTCATCTCCTTGATCAGCTGCTAATGAATATAATCTTACAGCCTCTTGATAATTTTGTTTTATTCCATATCCATTTTTATACATCCAACCCAAATTATATTGGGAAGGAGCATGACCTAACTTAGAGGCTTTTGATAACAATTCTATTGATTTTGAGAGATTTTTCTCAACTCCCTTACCTTTTTCATACTTTAAAGCTAGGTTATATATTGCTGATTCAGAATCATAGTTAGAAGCAAACTCATACAATTTTATTGCCTCTTTATGCTTTTTGGGATCATCAGATCGATCATAGATCAACCCTAGATTAGTATGTGCTTGAATATGACCGTTTTGTACAGCTAATTTGTAAAAATAGGTTGCTTTATCTATGTCTTTTTTAACAAATCTTCCATTATAATACTTCCATCCGAGACTATATTGAGCTTGAGCAATATTATTGTTTGCAGCTAGTTTATAATAATAAATTGCCTTTGGAACATTCTTAGGTATTTCTATTCCTTGTTCGTATAAAGTAGCCATATTATATTGGGCTTCGCCTAAATTTTGAGCAACAGCAAGTTTAAGATATTCTAAACCTTTTTTTTTATTCTTTGGAACATGAATACCATCGAGGTATAAAACAGAAAGATTATATTGAGCCATTGCATAATTTTGATTTGCAGACTTTGTATATAATTCAATAGCTTTTTTTATATCCTTTTTTTCAAATTTTCCTAACACATAAAATTCTGCGAGATTATTTTGTGAAACTTTATATCCTAATTGAGCTGCGATTTTATAAAGTCTAATCGCTTCAATGATATTTTTTTCAACAAAAATACCATTTTGATAGTTAAATCCTAAATTATTTATAGATGGTAAATGTCCTCTTTGAACTCCCAATTTTAGAAGTTCCGTTGCTTTTTTAAGATCTTCTAAAGTCCCTAAATCGTTTTGATAAATAAGAGATAAATTGAAAGTAGCCTCAATATTTCCTAAATCTGAGGATCTTTGATACAATTCAATCGCTTTTTTTAAATTCTTATTTACTGATAGACCATTACTATAAAAAAAAGCAAGATTATATAAACCTTGAGGATTATTTTGATCAGCTGATAATTTAAAATAATTAGTAGCTTTTTTTAAATCCCGCTCAACTCCCAGTCCCTTTTCATAAAGAAGTCCTAAATCATTTTGGGCATAACCATAACCTTGCATTGCTGATAATTTAAATAATTTAGCTGCTTGATTAGCATCTTTTTCAACAACAATCCCTTTTAAGTAATAAAGACCTAAATTATATAGTGAAAATTTATTTCCTTGTTCAGATGCTAATTTGAAAAAACTGAAAGCTTTACTCTTGTTTATTTTTACTTTTTCATTTCCAAGTTCATAAATTAAACCAAGAGCATTTTGAGCGTAATCATTACCTTGATCAGATGATAACTTAAGTAGTTTCATGCCTTTTAGTATATCTTTAGGAATCTCTGATCCTTGAATATAACTATTTCCGAGAAAATACTGAAACTTATGATCATTTAAATTAATCTCAATGTTGTATTTTTTGCTGATAAGTAAATGAATATCTTTTTCATCCATTGCAAAAATAGTTTTTATAAAACTAAAAAATATAAAAATTATTAAAAATAAAATTCTTAACATTTTCTTTATTTCTTTTTTAAAAATTCATTAATACTATTTGGAGTAACCTTGCCATTTTCAATCCATTTATCAAAAGCTATATCAATGTATCTTCTAATAGTGCCAAAATCATTAAACGGATATTTATAGGTTTTAGTAGGACTTGGGCCCGAAAGTAAAAGTGATTTCATTTTGTCTTTTTTCTTCAATAGATGCTTGTTGCTTTGATATAATTTTGCAACAGCTGCATTCCACCCCATACAAGATTTAATTTTATTTTGAATAAATATTTTTTTATTTGGATATTGGTTTCCTATCCAAGTTATCTCTTTGGACTTAAGCTTATTAATATCACCTCTAGATGCAGGTTTATTAGTTTCTTCACTTAAATATAAACCAGTCATCATTGTTGAAAAACCACCCTGCTGAGTAAAATATTTACCCAGATTTGGCTCTACTCGTTCAACAGCCGTCATTATAAAAAATATAGCTGAACAACGAGCAGCTTCAATGGAGTTCGCATGAACAGAAGAAGCAAAAGAAAAAAATAGTAAAAATATAATAATTAAAGTTCTCATAAAACCTATTTTCAAAATAACGAATAGTTTCAAATTAATTTACCATTTATGTTAGAATTTAGTTGATATGAAATCAATTAATTTCAAAATGTTGTGAATGCAGAAATCTGATCAATTAAACTTAATTTTACAGGGAATTAAAGAAGGTGACCAGATAGGAGGCCCATTCAAACTTGCTAAAATATTTACTGAAAGTTTAAAGATAAATAATGGATTTAACGAAAAGGATCTAAGAAAAAGATATTTAGATTGGTGGAAAGAAGATGCCTTTGATACTGGTCCAACTTATGCAAGTGTTTTTAATAAAATTGAAAAAGGAATAGATCCTAAAGTAGCTGTAAAAAAAGTCCACGAAGAATTTGGGTATAATACAGCTGGGTGTGGACCTGTTCATAGAGCAACTCCACTTGCTGGAATGTTTAATGTATCGACCAATCAACTTATTTCTTTATCAAAGCAAGAAGCAAAAATTACACATTATGACGATGATGCAGGAAATGGTTCAGCAATTGTAATTCTGCTTTGTAGATATTTGTTAGAAGGTAAAAGTTTTTATGATGCTGAAAATCTTGTCTGCAATGATAAAGACTTAAAAGATAGTTGGATTAAATTACAGAATGCTGAGTTAAAACCAGATGGATATATATATAATGTTATCTTTTCTGCATTGCATTTTATAAAACAGGATAAAACACTTAAAGATGCAATAAAGTTTTCTGGAAAAGCTAATTATTGTTCTATAATTTTTAGTGTTATTAAAAAGTGTATGACAAATAATTCTCACGAATGGATGTGAAATGAGTTTATCCAAAATAAAAGACAATAATGGTCATGATTATGTAATAAAAGACATTGAGTCTTTTTATCAGCATATTCAAGAGTATCACTCATCTGGCACATCCATTCACGAAGAAAACGGTCACTATTTTACAGTTGACGATGCTTTTCGATTAAAAGTAGAAACCTTACACAAAAATCAAAGTTAATTTTTCCTTAACTCAATTATCTTTGCATTCTGTTTTGTTTTTCCATTCCACCCAAATGTCTTAAGATCATCAATACTAATGTGTTCGCCAATGAAGTATTGGCATAACATTTCAGGTACATCATCTTCTTGACAACTATCTAATTCAATAGAGTATTCTCTATGATCATTTTCATCATATTTTTCATATGTAATAAGTGACCATTTTCGAGTTCCATTTTTTTTACCATGACGTTTTAAGTAAAGTCTTGTGACGTCCTGGCACATAGCTGGTCCAGTATATACAATTCCAAGATAAAACACTCTTTGCCTAGGTAAGGGGATTTCATATTTTAATGGAACACATACGTTCCTTGGAAATTTAATTACTGTCATTTTTATCACCCTTAATTTTCCAACCATTTTTGATAAGAATATTTACAAGCCTTTGATAAATTTCTTCTGTAGTCGTATTTTTATCTGCTATAGGTTCTAAAAATAAATTTTTTTTATTCTCTGTTTCTTCTTTATGTTTGATATAATCTTTAAGGTTTTTTTTAGGGGAAGAAATTACAAATCCCTCTTTGAAGATAGGATCATCTTTATTAAGTTTTTTTATGGTGTGTTTCATTGAAGCCTCCGCTTTAGTACTTTAGGCGGGATGCCAAGGCGTACAAGTTGGTAATTAAATGCCTTTAATACATATAATACTTTTAAATTACGATTTCAATATTTAGTAATACATTTAGTATATAAAATATATTTTAAGGAGAGATAATTATAGTTTTCTTTGAAGAAATAATTGCTGGTATTTGATAACACAATGATTTACCTGCACCAGTAGGCATGATAGCAAGGGTATGATTTTCAGAGAGAACAGTTTCTATAATCTCTTTTTGCTCATATTTGTATGAGAAGTAGCCAAAAGTGTCTCACAATATATCAAAAGCTTTAGTATTCAATTCATTGATTAAATCCACAATGTTGCCTTTTAAACTTGGCACCAAAAGGAGTTAGTGCGTCAATTAAATCTTGTTTAGAATTGCCAAAAACTAGCCATTCTTTAATGTCAACATATTGCGTTACTTCTTCTGCTATAGGGCTTGACATATGGTTGTTCAAACGTTGCATTGCACCATCACTATCAATAAATGACTCTACTAATGTTGCTTCTGAATTATCATCAGACAAATGCCACTCATAACTTATAGTTTTTTCTTCTTTTAAATTAAACACATATTTTGCAGCACGTTCTTTTGACCATGTTAGAAATTCATTAGCATCAGATTTGATACTACATTGAATGACAAATATTATTTTTTGTGTTTTTGAATTTAATTCTTTCATAATATTATCCTAATTTAATTCAATTTAATCAGATAGGTAAATAATAAATAATAACATATTTGAAGATAAATTATTTATTTATATTTATATTTATATTTATATTTTATAATCAATAAATATGCTTAAAATCAGATATATTATGTGGAGAAAATTTGTATGCAAATTGGTTTGATTGGTGGCATTGGGCCTGCTGCAACGGATTTTTACTATCGGAGTTTGATAGAAAAATTTGCATCCGAAGAAAAAAATTTGGATATGACGATTGTACACGCGGATGCCCCAACTCTAATTAAAAATTTGATGGACGATAACAAAGATGGACAAGTAGCAATCTATAATGATTTAACGCTAAGACTAAAAAAAGCAGGAGCTAACTTTGTCGCTATTACTTCTATCGCTGGTCATTTCTGTATTGAAAAGTTCAAAGAAAAATCTGTGCTTCCAGTTGTGGACCTTTTATCTTGCGTGCAAAAAGAAATTAAACACAGGGGTTATAAAAGAATTGGCATCATTGGTACGAAACCAGTTATGGTATCAAAATTTTATTCAATGATAACATCAGCCGAAATATTTATACCAGAGGATAACCTTTTAGATAAAGTGCATGAAGCATATGCAGAGATGGCAACTTTGGGTCGTGCAAATAACGAACAAAAAAAAATATTTGAAAAAGCATGTAATCAATTTCTTTCCAAGAATAAGGTCGATGCAGTAATGCTGGGAGGGACTGACCTAGCCTTGATTTATCGATCAGACAATGTTGATTTTAAATTAATTGATTGTGCAAAAATCCATGTAGAAGAATTATTCCGCTTGCATGTCAATTGAATATTTATATTATTGCATTTTTATATTTAATATTTTTTAAAAATGAAAATAGAACCTTTTAAAATATCCTATCCCAAACAAAGAATTGTGGAAATTAAAGAAAAAGTTGAAATGTTTCCATGGCATGAAATGCCTAAAGAAGGTGGCTGGTCTTTTGGAGCAAATATAGATTACATGAAGAATTTAGCTGATTATTGGACCAAGAAATATGACTGGGCATCTCAAGAGGTCAGATTAAATCAACAGCCTAATTATATAACAAAAGTAGATGATATTGATATTCATTTCATTTTTAAAAAATCTTCTTCCCCGAAGGCTATCCCGTTAATTTTAATTCACGGATGGCCCGGCTCAATAGTTGAATTTCTGGAAATTATTGAACCACTTTGTGAACCAGAAAAATTTGGGAATAAAGACGAAATTTGTTTTGATATTATTGCTCCCTCTATTCCTGGTTTTGCATTTTCTGGGAAACCAGCTAATCCGATTGGACCAAGAAGAATTGCTGAGATTTTTAATAAACTTATTACTGAAAACCTAGGTTATGAAAGATATGTTGCTCAAGGAGGTGATTGGGGTAGTGCAATTTCTACATGGCTTGGTTTTGATCACTCAAAAAATTGTAAAGGTATTCATATTAATATGCTTCCAGCAAGACATATCGATGGGCCAAAAACCGAGGAAGAAAAAAGTTGGGAAAAGCAATTTAATATAGATTATGTCTCTCAAAGCGGATATTTTGCTATACAAAGCACAAAACCTCAAACACTTAGTTACGCCATGATGGATAGCCCTGTAGGTGTGGCTGCTTGGATTGTAGAAAAATTTTACCATTGGTCTGATTTAAAAGATGGAAGTCTAGATTTGACATACCAAAAAGACGATTTATTAACCAATATTATGATCTATATTCTAACTAAATCATTTAATACGTCATCTTGGATTTATTATGGCAGAGTTAAAGAAGGAGGACGAATTCTCTCTAAGGAAGGAAGAAAAGTAGAAGTTCCAACTGGATGTGCTGTTTATCCAAAAGAGTTTTTAACGTGGCCTCCTAAATCTTATGTAGAAAGGCTTTTTAATCTAGTGCATTGGACTGAGATGGAGAAAGGTGGGCATTTTGCAGCTCTTGAGCAACCCTCTTCTCTAATAAAAGACATTCAAGATTTTTACAAAAAAGTCGCCATATAAAATTAATTTATCAATTGAATTTTATTTATTCGTAAATAACATAGTAGCTTAAATATATGATGTTGGAGATATAGATGTTTTGTATTGTGTGTAGTGTTAGATATTCAAATTCTAAATTAATGCACGTAGGTCATCAATATATGGCCGATAATTTTGACCCTAAAACATTAAATGGCCTTTTAGAATTTAAAACTTTTCATTTAACTCCTGATAAGGGATTAGGCATTTTTACTTTTGATAACCAAGAAAACTTGAAAAAGCATTTATCTGACATAAAAAATTTCAACAAAGATTACGAAGATAGATTTTCTTGTAAAGTCACTGTAGACACAGGAATAATTAATCCTGACTTATACTATAAAGCCTAGAATAACATTCAAATTATTATCTAGTTAACTCATAATGCCAATAAATATAGCAATTATTTCTATTTTTAAATTAGAGATTTGCAGACTTCTTTATAATAAGATGTAATTATTAATTTTTAGAGGATATATATTATGGAAATATTTTTTATAGCAAAATTTACTTGTTCTTATAACGAGTGGAAGTCAGTTTATGATGGTGATTTAGAATTAAGAAAACAGTTTATGAAAGATGATTTGGTCGGAAAAGTCAATGAAAATACAGCTATGATTAAAGCAACCATTACTGATCCTGAAAAAATGGAAAAAGTAATGTCAGAAAGAATTCCAGAAATTGCACCAAAACTTGGGCTAGAACACGAAATTTATACCCTCACAAAAATGAATAATGAATAATCATGAAAGCTAAATAATATGTTAAGTAAAAACGTAAAGCTTATTAAACCAGGTAAGACTTATGTTGGTTTACAAGGTGTTTCATATAATGCCGGTGTTTCAAGGAATACAGCTGGTTCAGAAAAAGTGTGTATGAACATCCTTCCAATGCCACCAGGTGTTCATTCAATACCACATATTCATAAAGAAATCGAAACTATTGCGTATATGCTTGAAGGAGAATGCACACTATTTCATGGTGAAAAATTAGAAAAACAAACTTTAGTAAAACAAGGGGAACAAATATTTATTCCTGAGAATGTACCACACGCTCCTTTTAATCAAAGTGATAAAGAATGCATATGGGTAGTTGTTCATTCATCGGGAGATGATCAAGATGAATTAATCTCAATGCCAGATTTGGTTAAAGAACTTGATAAATTTAAATAATTCATAGGAAAAATAAAATGAGTAGTAATTCAGTATATATGATTGGGGATGTGGATATACATGATTTAGAAGAATACAAAAAATACATGGAAAAAGTAAAACCAATGATTGAAAGATACGGAGGAGATTACCTTATTCGTGGTGGAGAAATAGAGGCTTTGGAAACTAAGCTTTGGACACCCACAAGAATAGTCTTGGTGAAATTTCCAAACAAAAAGGCTGCTATGGATTGGTATAATAGTGAGGAATACAAGCCTTATAAAAAAATAAGATTTAATACTTCTACGTCGAATATACTTATGGTTGAAGGTATTAAGTAAAAATTAAAAAATGTTAGTAATCATACATAAATTTTTAATAAACAATTTGTAGGATAAATCGTATACTGTAAAATTACAAATTTATAATATTTACTAAATCAAATAGTTAGAATGGAATACGAGGAGGTTCTCTCCACCATAATTTTTTAAAGTTCTTTAAATAATAACTTTCCCTATTTTAATGTATTAGTATAAATTTAAATTAGATATTTAGGAAAACAGGTAAAAATATGTATTCAAGAGTTACAGAATTTCAGTCAAGCTCAAAAACCCATTGCGACATGATAATTGCCTTTTTTCAAAATGTTATGATTCCAAGAAATTTAAAAAACGGGATGTTGAGTTCTGAAATTTATAGAGTTTCAGATACTGAAGGATTTTTAATGTCCACTTTTAAAAGTAAAAATGATGCAAATAGTATTATGAAAATGGTCGCTAATGAAATTAATGAAGTAAAAGGCAATATTAAAATTAAGTTTATTGAAGGTGAAAGAGTATTTAGAGCTGACCAATGATGTGCATTTAAAAAATATCTAACTATAATGGTCACTATTTTGAAAAATGTTTATAATTACAAGAATTTGCAATAATGTATATAAAATAGTGACTTATATGTAAATTACCTTTAGCAGCTGTCAGTACCCCCTCCAGTATATTATTAAAAATTATTTTATTTGTTAACCATTTAACGTATCAATTAAATTATATTTACAAATTTATTTGGGAGTAAATATTGACAAAACTCTTTTTTATAATTTTATCATTATTTTTAATATTCAATGCTTTCGCAGGTGGAGCAAAAATCTCTGAATTACAAAAAGAAGCTAAAGCTGATAACGATGGAAAACTTTATTTAGAGCAAACTCATAATTTAAATGCTCCTAATGCAATCAACCCAGTTTCAATAAGTGAAAAATCTATTGTAGGAGGAAAATCATTTAGGTTTGAAGTAAATCATGGGGAGTGTGGGCAAGAACCAAAATGGAGTGATTGTGAGAATGAAAGAGAAAGGTCTGAACTTTATTATAAATGGAAAAATAATGAATTTGGTAAAACCAAAAATGAACAGTGGAAAAAAGAAAAATGGTATAGGTTTTTTGTTTTCATACCAAAAGAACATAACATTTTAGCACCCTCATCAACCTCTATAATACAATGGAAAAGATTGAAACCATCAAGAGTTATTATTATGTTCCGCTACCATCATGGTGGATTATATTTTGACATGAATGGAGATACATTTGCTCCAGGTGTATATTATCACCTAAAGTATGATAAAGATATGAGAGAAAAATGGACTGAAATTTTATTCAATACTAATTGGCACCCTGATAAAAACAAAGGGTTTATGAAAGTTTGGATAGATGGTAAAATGAAAGTTGATTATAAAGGGGTAGCCAACGCTAAGATTGGGAATGAATTAAACTTAAGATATGGAATGTATTCATCTAGTTTAGACAGATATAGAAAAGCATTTAATGAAACAAAACATAAAAAAAGAGTAATTTATTTTGACGGTGTTAGAGGAGAAACAAGCTGCCAAAAATTACTTAATGATAAAAAAAAATGTAAAGAACTATTATCACAAAAAGTTCAAGTCTATAAATTATACCGACCACATAATTGGAATGACGCAAAAAAACTTCAACGTTATGATTTAAAAACTTCTAACAAAGCAGCTTATAAAAAATCAAAAAATTAAATTTTATGGAAAGTTTACTACTTGTTGGACAAGTTAACCAATAATTTTGCACTTTGCATTGATAATGAACTAAAATAACATACAAAGTTTATATATATATACATTTAAAATTATAATAAACAATATGTGGACTAAATTATAGACTGAAAAACTATTAGTCTATAAAATCTAACTTAATCAGATGATTAAAAAAATATGAGAAATTTATGAACTTTGAAAAAAATTGTTCTTTAATAATTGTCGACATGCAGAATGATTTCTGTCCTGATGGCTCTTTGGCTGTAAACGAAGGTAACAAAATTATAAAAAAAATTAACTCTTTGCAAACAAAGTTCGCCTCAATTATTTTAACTCAGGACTGGCATCCATTAGACCACTTATCTTTTGCTTCTAATCAAAATAATAAAGCACCCTATGAAACAATTGAAATGTCTTATGGAGTTCAAGTTTTGTGGCCTAATCATTGTGTACAAGGAACTTTTGGTGCTGAATTTCACAAAGACCTTGATACAACCAAAGCAAATATGATTATTAGAAAGGGATATAGAAAACAAATCGATAGCTATTCAGCTTTTTACGAAAACGACAAAAAAACCATGACAGGATTAGATGGTTTCTTAAAACAGAATAACATTAAAAAAGTGTATCTTTGTGGTTTAGCACTTGATTTTTGCGTTTATTATTCTGCTATTGACGCTAAAACTTTAGGTTATGATACTTATGTAATTCTTGATGCAACAAAAGCAATTGATTTAGATGGTTCTAAAAATAAATCCTTAAAAGATATGGAAAGTAAAAACATAAATTTAATTCATTTATAATTATTCAATTACTTGTAAAATATATAAAAGCTTTAATTAAACTAAAAGTGTAGACTAAATTGTAGACTGATTTATTATTAATATATAAAATTTAGTTAAATCAGATGATTAAAATGGAATAATGAGGAGGTTCCCTCCGCCATTAGTCACCTTATTTTGAATTTCTTTTTTTCCTTAGATTTAGAAAAAGAGCTAGATACAACACTAATTGAATCTTTAAGAGCTTTTATTATCTTTTCAACGTCTTTAGTATTATAGTCATAATTTCTAGGATTTGATAATCCAATCAAATTTTCAATTGCCATAACTGCTTTTTCAGTTCTTAGCTCAGCTAACCTGATAAATT